>CAYMLE010000078.1:384-12432 GCA_964391115.1 uncultured Herbinix sp.
ATTCATCTTTACTCTGACTAAATACAATATTTCCTTTGTGAATGAAGGTAACATAATCAGCAATCTTCTCAATATCGCTAATGATATGGGTCGACAGAAAAATGGTATGATCCTCCTCTTGAATAAATTCTAGAAAGATATCCAGTATCTCATCTCTGACTATTGGATCCAGTCCACTGGTAGCCTCATCTAGAACCAGTATCTTAGAATGATGGGATAAAGCTATGGCAATGGACATCTTCATCTTCATGCCACGGGAATACTCCTTCAGGTATTTCTTTTTCGGTAGATCAAATCGATTTATATAATTAAAAAATGCCATCTCATCCCAATTGGGATATATATTCTTCATAATTATATTGATATCAGTGGCTCTCATATTATCATGGAGGCAGCTGCCATCAAAGACTACCCCGATTAGAGATTTTGTTTCCTTAGACAGATTTCTGGAATCCTTACCAAGAATATTGATATTCCCTCCATCTATATGAACTAAATCCAATATAGCTTTGATGGTGGTAGTTTTACCGGCCCCATTTTCACCGACAAACCCCATGATGGAACCTGAGGGTACTTTAAAATTTATCGACTTTAGTGAAAAATCCTTATACTTTTTTGATACATTATTTACTTCAATTGCATTCACAGTATTACTCCTCCTCATATAGCATTCTCAGGATTTCAAGTAACTCATCTAGGGCGATTCCCCCTGCTTTTGCTCCCTCTACTGCTTTGTTGAGAGACTCTTCTACGATCCGAAGCTGCTCTTCTCGAACAAAATCAATATTCTTTAGTGCAACAAAGCTTCCTTTTCCCACTACTGTATGGATAAAGCCATCCCTTTCTAGATCTTCGTAAGCTCTCTTCGTAGTGATAACACTAATTCGCAGTTCCTTAGCTAACATTCTCATAGAAGGAAGCATAGTATCAGCTTCCAGCTCACCGGCCATGATCATTTGCTTAATCTGGGAGGTTATTTGTTCATATATCGGTTTGTCGCTGGAATTACTGATTAAAATGTTCATTCATTCACCTCCAGTGATATGGATATTATTGCATCACACTTGTTATAATGTATATATCATCTATACACACTGTATCACTATATATATATGCTGTCAACAATGATTTATATCTGATAAGGCATATTAATTTCAAGAAAACGATTCTTGTATTATTGTCAATCATATGATAAAATTTTCCATATACATCCAATAGGGAGATTGCGCAATGAAAAACAAGAAGCTTCAGAAGCGATTATTAATTATTATCGGGCTATCAATCATCATCATCATCTCTTCTTTGATAGTTGCATATAAGTTATTCCTAGATCCATATCGTGGAACTGTTACGACCACCGTAACTTCCAAGGATCTGTATAGTACATTAACGAAGGCGGAAGCGCTTGACGATCTGAACTATATCGTAGAACAGCTAACTGATCGCCATCCAGCCTGTATGGAGGGCTTGCCTGATAAGGTTGTAGCTCAGCTGGAGATGGAAACTGAACAGATGTCGGAAGAGGTTACTGTACTTCAGCTATGGCAGACAGCAGCCCGAATCCTTGCTAAAATGGGTGATGCTCATACTGGTATTCGATATAACGGAATTGGTCGAAGCAGCCTACCGATTCGTTTTGAGATGACTGGTGACCGACTGATCTGCGTTACTGAAGGCTATGAAGGTGCCGAGGTTGTCAGTATCAATGAGACTCCGATTAAACTACTCCATTCCAGATTTCTAAATCAATTTTCCTATGAACTGGAGAACTATGGGACTTATCAATTTGCTTTGATTCTACCCTACAAAGAATATCTTTCCTTTGTCGGAATCGATACCAGCTCAGATATCAATGTCACCTTCCGAACTAAAGATAAGGAATGGGAGGAAACCCTGACTTTTGCCGAGCCTGTCCAAGATACCGACACTTCTGAAGAGGCATTTGTCTCCTATGATATTGATAAAGAAAATTCACTGGGAATATTATCCCTAAAAGCCTGTAATAATAATGATATCTATAAAACAACCCTCAATAAATTCTTCATGGAGGTAAAGCAAAACAACATTGAACATGTGGCAGTGGATCTAAGATATAATGGCGGAGGTAATTCCTCCGTTATTAACGATTTTCTTCGATATCTAGATATCGATAAGTATTCTGTAGCTGGTGGGATGGATGTCCGGTATGGTCCAATTTTGTATCATTTTGATAAACAGGTTCAAAAAAATAAGAAGGCACCAGATCTACTATTTCGGGGAAAGGTTTATGCTTTAACCTCTACTAATTCCTTCAGCTCCGCAAAAATGTTTGCCAATACCATACAAGATAACGGTATTGGTCAAGTTATCGGAGAAATACCAGGCAATATGCCCTCTAGTTATGGTGATATTTTGACCTTTCAGACACCAAATTCCAAGCTCATTTTCCATGTTTCCTATAAATACTTTCGTCGTATTGATGAGACTAAGTCTGACCTTCCCCTTCTGCCAGACTTTGAAGTGAAGGCCGAGGACGCACCGGCCAAGCTTCGAGAAATCATCGGACAATAACATGTTTGATCGATATATTGATTGACTATCTTATGCGTACCGGATTACGGTTTGTTTCGCTCGAAATTGCATATAAAAGAGACTGTGCTATCCGTTGGGATAATACAGTCTCTTTCTTCATAATAAACCACTTTTTAAGTCTATATTTTCTTGCTGATAGATGATGAAATGTGTCTTGGAACGAAGTCTTATTATTGGAGCACCCCTCTACAGAATACCCACATAGGCCTTTATCAAGTTCAAGGTATTCTCCAACCCTTTTCTATGCGTCCGTTCCATGCCATGGGAGGCGTGTACTCCCTGTCCAATTAAGGCTCCACGAATATCATTACCACCACTTAAGGCAGCAGAAACATCCGAACCATAATGGGGAAAGATATCTATCACATGATCAATACTATTCTCCTTCGCCAGTTCGATCAGCCGATTTGTTAGTTCATAATCATAAGGACCGGTAGAATCCTTTGCACAGATAGAAACCTTATATTCAGAGCCATTCAAATCATCCCCGATAACTCCCATATCTACAGCAATAAACTCGGTAATGTCCTCCGGCAACCAGCTGGCTCCAAAACCAACCTCCTCATAATTACTAATCACTAGTTTCAGGGTTCGTTCTGGTACCTGCTTCTTTTCTGACATTTCCTTCAGCATCCCTAACAACACTCCGACGGATGCCTTATCATCCAGGTGCCTGGATTTGATAAAGCCCTTATCGGTATATTGAAACTTAGCATCAAAGCTAATAAAATCACCACTGTTAATGCCCAGCTTAAGTACATCCTCTTTACTCTCTACGATCTCATCAATTCGTATCAGCATGTTCCGATCCGTACGCTCAATGGTCCTAGCATCATCATAGCTATGTACGGAGGGGCTCTTAATGAGGATGGTTCCGCTATAGGTTCTGCCATCCCTGGTATGTATGGTACAATAGCTTCCTTCCACACTATGCATCGTATACCCGCCAACCAAGGTAAACTTCAAGGTACCTTCGCCATCGATAGAACGAACCATTGCTCCTAGGGTATCTACATGAGCGGACAAGCCAAGGACCTCATTACTTCTACCCTTTACCGTTATAATCAAGCCTCCCTTATGACTCATGGTGCATGTATAACCGAAGCCTTCTACCTCTTTCCTGACAAATGCCATGACCTCCTTCGTAAAACCGGAGGGACTGGGGATATTGACCAGATTTTCTATCATTTTAATTATGTAATCCATTGTTTCCATTGTCTTCATCGTTTTTTCTATGATAGCTATTATAATAATGTAACCTTACTATCACTTTCTCCCTTCTAATATTTATATTATATAGGCGTTTGCGAAACTCTATAGTTATTGTCTTGTATGAACAACAAATACATATTCCTCCGCTCCAACGCTCATTATTGATTTGGTAGTCTGTTATTACTCAACCGAATTCAGTCTAACTTTATACCTCATTATACAGCATAATTAAATTTTCGTACAAGTATATTCTCATTTATATTAAAATCGGGTAAAATACGCTCCTAACATAAAAAGGCTGTTGCCTTAGGGATTATCGTATCATAGATACGGCTTCTTACCTAGCACAGCCTTACATTCTTTATTCTTTAAAACTTAAATTGATAACATCTGTTTCAACAATCGTTTCCCAGCCTTCCGTGTCAAAAATGTCAAATTTGAGCTGTACCTCTTCAATCTTATCGATATCATTGTCCTCTAAATCCAAAAACATCAAGCCATCCATGACCTTTTTTCCCGGCACAATATCCGTAGATAAGGCCGGTTCCACCATAAAACCATTGACAGACACATCTCTGGTTTGAACCGTCACTAAGGATTCTGAATTATTTTCGATATAAAACCATATCAATGGGCCCATAATATCATCCGAAGTATCCAGACCCTTCTCCACGATTTTAAAACCCTCTCCTTCATAGACTATATTCCCTGTGTCATTGTATTCCTGATTATAATTACCATTTATACTAGTCTCAAGGACGATCGGATCCGAAATAATTAAAGTATCCCAGGTATCTGTTTTAAAGATATTAAATTGAAGTTCTATCGAAACAATCGACTTGATATTGCTTGTTTCAAATTCCTTTGACAAGAAGATTATGTTATCATTTGCTTTCTTCCCTGCTGCCACATCACTAGAAAAGGATGGTTCTACCATATAGCCATTTACAGAAACATTTTTAACTTGGAAGGTCAAATCAACTTCTGTATTATTTTCAATTTGAACCTTAATCTCTGGTCCTAAAAATCCTTCTTCATCTAAGGAGATCGCCGTTATTTTAAGATTTTCCTGATCAAATAGTACCTGCTCACTAATCTCTGCCTTTTCACTGGATAAACCAGTTCCTAGTCCATTGGTTCCTTCCTCTCCTGCTTTCTTGTCCTCCGTATTCTCTGTATCCTCCGTATCCTCTGTATCTGCTACATCTCCAGTATCACCAACGTTTTCCGCGTTATTATCGTTTCCTTCATTGTTCTTGTCTGTCGTTCCACAGCCTCCCATATAAAACACAACAAGCAGAATACTAAGCAGTATTTGAAACTTTCGTATCATTTTCATATTTTTGATCATTCCTTTCGCATCGATCTAGGTACAAATAAGATTAGAAAAACTCTTGCTCTTTTCTAATAAACTTTCTTTTCCTAGTATGCACAAAGTGAATGATTTCTATGAGATTAATAAAGTAATGCCAAAAATTTGTCATTTAAGACACACCAATAACAAAACACACCCCATGAATCGTATACCTCGATCGGACATATCTTCCGCTATCGGCTTACGATTCACAGGATGTGTTTTTTAAATGTTTATCCCATTACCGGTAATACTCTACACCAGATTCAAAGATGTGCTGATTCTGATTGCCAGTAATGTTGATGGCTACTGACTTACCAATACGTTCGGAATGGGTCATCTTACCGAGGACTCTTCCATCGGGGCTGGTGATACCTTCAATGGCGTAATAGGAACCATTGGGATTATAATCCGGATCCATCGTCGGATTTCCCTCATGATCTACATACTGAGTGGCTACCTGACCATTTTCTATTAATTTTTGAATCCATTCTTTGCTAGCTACAAAACGTCCTTCCCCGTGGGAGGCTGGTATCGTATACACTCCTCCTAGCTCTGTCTTCATAAGCCAAGGGGATTTGTTCGTAACTACCTTAGTATAGACTGCCTTAGATATATGACGTCCAATATGGTTGGTAATCAGTGTAGGTGAATCCTCCTTCTGAGGCGTAATATCACCGTATGGCACCAAGCCCAATTTAATCAGTGCTTGGAAGCCGTTACAGATACCAAGAACAAGACCATCTCTTACATTTAACAAATCTCTAACGGCGTCTTGAATTCGTTCATTACGAAATGCCGTAGCTATGAATTTACCAGAACCATCCGGTTCATCGCCAGCAGAGAAGCCACCAGGAAACATGAGAATTTGAGCTTTTCTGATTCCATCGGTGAAGGCTCCAACCGAATCTCGAATATTTTCGGCTGTCAGATTCTGAAATACGATCGTTTCTACTTCAGCACCAGCAGCTTCAAATGCTTTCATGGAATCATATTCACAATTCGTACCAGGGAATACTGGGATAAACACCTTGGGTTTGATCACCTTGTTTTTAGCAACATAGATTTTGCCACTGTCATATACTTTGGAGGTCATCTCTGTTTCTTCTACCACCGGTCTGGTCGGATAAACCTTTTCTAAGGTTCCTGTCCATGCCTGTAATGCTTCCTCTATGGATATATCAGTATTTTGATAATGGAATACTTCTTCCTCCGTCACTGTTCCTACAAGCTTATATTCTTTCGATGAGAAACGAACTTCTTCATCATTTCCTGATAAAGTTATTGTTCCGGTACGAAGTAACTTACTTGCTGCTTCCGGTGTTATTTCTAAAAGAATATTACCGTATCCCGGCAACAACAGCTCTTTCTCTGTAATATCATCAGATATACGAACACCCAGTTTATTACCGAAGGCCATCTTACTGACTGCCTCAGATAATCCACCAAAACCGGTGGCATAACCAGAAGTCACACAACCATTTCTGCTGAGTTTCCTTACCCTTTTATATAAGCCCATTACCTGTTCATATTCAGGCAGGTCATGATTATCCTTTTCCATCCGGAACTCAACCAGAACATTACCTGGTTGCTTCAGTTCTGTACTAAGGATGTCTCCGGTAGTCGCTATATTAACTGCAAAGGAGACTAAGGTAGGTGGAACATCGATGTCGTTGAAGGTACCAGACATACTGTCCTTACCGCCAATGGAGGGTAGTCCTAATTTTATCTGTGCATCGTATGCGCCAAGAAGTGCTGCCAGAGGTTCCCCCCAGCGTTTAGGGTCATTTCCAAGTCTCCGGAAAAATTCTTGAAAGGTAAAACGAATCTTCTCAGGATCACCACCCGCTGCAACAATCTTAGCAACGGAGGAAATCACAGCGTAAACTGCTCCATGGAAAGGAGACCAGCTGGATAAATAGGGATCAAAACCGTAGCTCATCATGGATACGGTATCGCATTCTCCCTTCAGAACAGGTAATTTTGCTACCATCGTCTGAATCGGAGACAGTTGATATTTACCACCATAGGGCATGGTTACCGTAGCAGCCCCTATGGAGCTGTCAAACATCTCAACCAATCCCTTTTTAGAACATACATTTAAATCTACTAGATTCTTGAGCCATTGTTCTTTTACGCTTAAATCCTCTTGTAACAGGTCAGAGGCCCCTACCTTCAGGTAATTGTCCTCCTTTGATGGCATTTGGACAAAGGCCGTTGCTTCCTGGTGGGCTCCATTGGTATCTAAAAATGCTCTGGATAGGTTTACAATTTCATTCCCTCTCCATTCCATTACGAGTCTTGGATCCTCTGTTACAACTGCTACCACTACTGCTTCCAAATTCTCTTCTATCGCATAGTGAAGCATCTTATCTACGTCTTTAGGATCTACTACTACGGCCATTCTCTCCTGAGATTCGGAGATAGCCAGTTCCGTCCCATCCAATCCAGCATATTTCTTAGGCACCTGGTCAAGATTAATATGGAGACCATCCGCCAATTCCCCAATGGCCACGGATACTCCACCAGCTCCGAAGTCATTACATTTCTTAATTAATCGGCTTACCTCTTCCCTACGGAATAATCTCTGTAGTTTACGCTCAGTCGGTGCATTTCCCTTCTGAACCTCTGCTCCACAGGTTTCGATTGACTCTGTGGTATGAATCTTGGAAGATCCGGTTGCCCCGCCGAGGCCATCTCGTCCAGTTCTCCCGCCCAAGAGCAAGATGATGTCTCCGGGATCTGAATTCTCCCGAATTACATTTTTTCTTGGAGCAGCACCCATAACTGCACCAATCTCCATACGCTTAGCCACATAGCCAGGATGATATACTTCATCTACCAGCCCGGTAGCAAGACCAATTTGGTTTCCATAGGAGGAATATCCGGCTGCTGCACCGGTACAGATCTTTCTCTGCGGTAATTTACCCTTTAAAGTATCCTTAGCAGAGACTGTAGGATCTGCAGCACCAGTTACTCTCATGGCCTGATATACATATCCTCTTCCTGATAACGGATCACGGATTGCTCCTCCGAGACAGGTGGCTGCTCCTCCGAAGGGTTCTATCTCAGTAGGATGGTTGTGGGTCTCATTCTTAAAGAATACCAGCCATTCCTCTGTTTTACCATCGATATCCACCGGTACTATGATGGAACAGGCATTTATTTCATCGGAGACCTCCATATCTGGAAGCTTCCCTTCTGCTCTTAACTTCTTCATGGCGATTAGTGCAATATCCATCAGAGAAATGTATTTATCAGCCCTGCCCGAATACAGCTTCTCCCGCTCATTTACATAGCTTTGAAAAGCCTCTTTTATTGGCTTTGTATAATACCCCTCTTCAAATTCTACCTGCTTAAGCTCTGTTAAAAATGTGGTATGACGGCAATGATCGGACCAATAGGTATCCAAGACCTTAATCTCGGTCAATGTAGGATCCCTTAATTCAACCTCTTTATAATATGTCTTTATATGTTTAAAATCTTCCATTGTCATAGCTAAATTCAAGGAGATATATAGCTCATACAGTTCCTTCTCTTCCATCGTCTGAAAGCCATCAATCGTAGCCACATCTAGCGGCTCTTCAAACGTGGTAACCAGAGTGCTCGGCTTGATTTCTGTCGTCTCTCTGGAATCTACTGGGTTGATACAATATCCCTTAATCTTCTCAAACTCCTCATCCGAGATGTTGCCAGTCAGAATATATGTGACTGCAGTATGGATAACGGGGACTTCCTTCTCGTTAAGGAGCTTAACACACTGCTCTGCAGAGTCTGCTCTCTGGTCAAACTGGCCAGGAAGATATTCTACGGAGAACACCCTATCACCGGAGTTCTTCGAGAACTTCTCTTCTGTTAAAATATCTACCGGCGGCTCTGAAAATACAGTCCCTAAGGCTTTCTGATATGTTTCATCACTAATATTTTCAATATCATAGCGGATTAGTACTCTGACTTCTTGAAGGCCAGTAACACCCAGATAGCTTCTTATCTCTGCCTTTAGTTCTTTTGCTCTTACAGCATAGGGAGATTTCTTCTCCACATAGATTCTTTTAACCTGATTCATACTCTAACACTCCTTATTAACCTAAGGATGCCCATTCCCTGCATCAATTCTATAGTATCCATTCAAACTCATTAAATTCTAGGATTACGGCTATTTTACCTATCATGTTCTTGCATTATAACATAAGATATCTTATAATTTAAATTAATATAAGTTAATCCTTTTATTAGTCCGGCTAATAAACATCCATACCTTTTGAAAGGAGTATTCCATGGATATTAATTATGAATTATATAAAGTATTTTACCATGTAGCAAAAAGCCTTAGCTTCTCCGAAGCAGCAGAAACTTTATTTATCTCACAATCTGCTGTAAGCCAGTCCATCAAAACCCTAGAAAAGAGGCTGAATCAAACCTTGTTTCTTAGAAGTACGAAACGAGTTGCACTGACGAAGGAGGGCGAGCTACTCCTTAAGCATGTTGAGCCGGCCATAAACCTAATCAGCCGTGGGGAAAACCAGCTTTGTGCTGATCCAAAGAGCGGTATTCAGTTAAGAATCGGTGCCAGTGATACCATCTGCCGCTATTACCTGGTCCCTTTCCTCAATAATTTTCATAGGAAATATCCAAATATCCATATTAAAGTAACGAATGGCACCTCGCAGCAATGTGCCAAGCTTCTGGAACGTAATGAGGTGGATGTCATTGTTACTAATTCACCGAATTCCGGCCTGAATAATATGATGGATATCATTCCAGTAAAGGACTTTCGAGATATCTTTATTGCGAAGAAGGAGGCATTTCCTCTATACGACCATCCGATTACTCTTCAAGAGCTTCAGGAACATCCTATTCTTATGTTGGAGAAAAGAGCCACGACTAGTATCTTTCTTCATAACCTTTTCCTCGAGAATTCCTTGGATCTGGTTCCAGCGATTGAGCTTAGTAGCAATGACCTGCTGATTGATCTGGCTAAGATCGGTCTAGGTATTGCCTTTATCCCTGATTTTTGCATTCAGGATTTGGACAACCTTGCCGTAATAACCACCACCCAGGAGATTCCTCCACGACTACTGGTTGCGGCTTATAATAAGGATATTCCTCTCTCTGATGCAGCAAATTATTTTATTGACAGTCTGACTTTGGGATTGGATGATGAGAAATAAAAATGATTATAAAGAACGCGATTCATACCTCAAAAGTATGAATCGCGTTCTTTTTGTGTTGTTATAGGGTCAAAGGTATATGGTGGTGTCAAAAGTCTATAGTGTCGGTGACACCATAGACAAAAAGCACGGAGGAAGCAGCTGAAAAGCGGGTTTTTCGCTGCTTGCTCTGTGTTTTTTTCCACATTATCTTTGATAATGTGGCTTTTGACACTTGGTACTTTTTATAATAACTTTCATTAATATTTGAGGCTTTAGGAGCGGGTATGTCTTTTATACCCCCTCCTTCGGTCTCTATTGTTTGAGCTCTTCAATTCTTCTTTTTATTATCATATTATAGTTTAATACGCTTCTCTCATATTCCTCATTCATGTATTTTGAGGTGATCATAAAATCTGCGGTGGCTTGGTTATTTGCAATCGGTATATCATATACGGCTGCGATACGAAGTAATGCTTTTACATCGGGATCGTGGGGTTGAGATTCCAGGGGGTCCCAGAAGAAGATTACGAAGTCGATATTTCCTTCCACAATTCTGGAGCCGATCTGCTGGTCACCACCAAGAGGGCCACTGTTATATGCCTTTACCGGAAGATCCGTCATATCGGATATTAATCTAGCCGTAGTTCCTGTTCCGCTTAGAAAATGATTTTTAAGAATATCCTTGTTCTCTTTTACCCATTCTACCATCTTCTGCTTCTTACTATCATGAGCGATTAGTGCAATGTGCTTCTGTCGCTTAATAGTAAAATTAATATATTCATCCTTTATCATAGTTTCCCTCTTTCTTATCAGTTTGTATAATTTGTTTACCCGATGAGCTAAGTAATGATTGTTTCTATTTATATCATATCGGAAATAAATTCGTTTTACAAGCTGTTCTCTGATTTGTTTCTCTCAAATAAAACATTTATATATCGCTTTATTAAGATTTTATTCTCATTAAACCTTGGCCTGCATTATGCTTTAGTTTTATATGGATTTGCCCAACCTTATGCATTCTTCAAATACTCCAATCTCTCTGTTACCTGGGACATCATATCCGTATATTTATCCCGCTTTGCCTTCTCCTCAACAATCTTGCTTTCCGGAGCTTTATTTACGAAATTCGGGTTAGCGAGCATTCCTTCCACACGCTTTAGTTCGCCCTCCAGTCGCTCTTTCTCCTTCATTAGACGCTCTATCTCTTTATCAATATCAATCAGATCAGCAAATGGAATGTAGATAGATGCTCCGGGAATTACAGTGGAAACTGCATCCTCACTAATACCTGCTTTATCCTGTTGAACCAAGACTTCACTGGCAAAACCTAAGGTCGCAAAGAATACTTTACTCTCCGTAAAGATATCACGAATTCGTTCCTCCTCAGATACAACGATAACCGTAGCCTTTCTGCTCGGTGGAACATTCATCTCAGAACGAACATTACGGATACCCTTTACCGCTTCCTTAATTAACTCGATGCTTTCCGTCTCCTTTGTGAATTTCCATTGTTCATTATAAATCGGCCAGGTGGAGATCATGATGGACTCTGTATCCTTCTGACCAGACATTTCCTGAAGGGTACAGAAGATTTCTTCGGTAATGAAGGGCATATAAGGATGCAAAAGTCTCATGGTTCCTTCCAGAACTTCAAGGAGAATTGATTGCACTGTCTGACGAGCCTCAGGGTGCTCCTTGTCATAGAGTCGACCTTTAGCCAGCTCAATATACCAATCACAAAACTCATTCCAGATAAAC
>CAYMLE010000079.1:0-5653 GCA_964391115.1 uncultured Herbinix sp.
GAAAGATAATGACAAAATGATAAACAGAAAATCAATGACAGAAGATTATTGACAGGAAGACAAATGACAGGTGTAGTGACAGAAGTTAACGACAGAAAATCAATGACAGAAGATTATTGACAGAATGATAAATGGCAGAAGATAAGATAACAAAATAGGGTTTTAGTAACAAGTAAAAAAGGTCTAGTCCTGAATTGTTTTAGATGATATCAGGAAGGTATGTAAATCCATATATTAAGTGGACAACTTTCATAAGGCACATTGCTATAGTGGATATGGCAACAGGTGTTTGGGGATAAAGGGCAGCTCATCTATGATGAGCTGTTCTTTTATATAGGGATGACAAACAAATAAGAATTAGCTTGATATATGTGCTGGGAAATATTATATTAACAGTATAGGATAATACAATTCACAGAAAGAGGTAGACAAAATGTTAGAAGAACTTAAAAAGCTGGTTTATGACGCTAATATGGAACTTCCGAAAAGAAATCTAGTAACCTATACCTGGGGCAATGTAAGTGGCATCGATAGAGAAAAAGGATTGTTTGTCATTAAGCCCAGTGGTGTGGCATATGAGGATTTAAAGCCAGAAGATATGGTAGTAATGGATCTAGAGGGCAATAAGGTAGAAGGTAAGTATCGTCCTTCCTCCGATACCGCTACTCATCTGGAATTATATAAAGCGTTTAAAGAAGTAGGTGGAATTGTTCATACGCATTCTCCTTGGGCAACCTCCTGGGCTCAGGCTGGTAGAAGTATTCCTAGCTATGGCACAACGCATGCCGACTATTTCTATGGGGGAATTCCTTGCGCAAGAGGATTGACGGAGCAGGAGATTAATACGGAATATGAGAAAAATACGGGTGTCGTGATTATTGAGACTTTGGAAGGTAAGAATCCGATGTATGTACCAGGGATTCTCTGCACAAACCATGGTCCCTTTACTTGGGGTAAGGATGCCCATGAGGCAGTATACAATTCCGTTGTCTTAGAGGAACTAGCGAAGATGGCATATAATACAGAGATGCTGAATCCAAAGGTTGAGACGATGCCACAGGTATTGATGGATAAGCATTTCTTGAGAAAACATGGTAAAGATGCTTATTATGGACAGAATTAATTAGAAACCGTCTGTATCTACCTTAACAGGGTATAATAAATAAAAGGGACTCTTTAGAGTCAATGGGGCTCGAACCCATGACCTTTCGCACGTCAAGCGAATGCTCATCCCAGCTGAGCTATGACTCCAATGGTATTGATATTTGATATTATACCAATATTGTAATTGGAAATCAACTAGGCAATCTCAAGTGTATATACTAATTCTTCTCTATCCTCGTTAGAAGAACGATTCCTACGTCCTGGCGTTTTGTCAACCAAGGTCATGCCAAGTTTCTCCATCACTCTATAGGAACCTACATTTTCACTGTCACAGTGGGCAATAAAATTCTTGATTTTTAGTTCCATTATCGCGAAATTCATGAGACCCTTTGCCGCTTCTATTGCATATCCATTCCCAAAATACTTCTTATTTAATATCCAGCCAAGCTCTCCTGATCCATTTTCTATAAGATGGACACTAACCGCTCCAATATGTTCCTTATCTAGAGTTATTGCAAATTCATAAAATTCTGGATTATCCTTACTCCATTCTGTTTGCACCCAATCTAGAAAAGCTCTGGTCTCGTTAATATCTTTATTAGGGAGATTCATCATATAATTGGTGTTTTCAAGATCGCTAGCGTAGATATGGGTTGATTGAAGATACTGTGGACCTAAGGGAGTTAATAATAAGCGTTCCGTTTCAATATTCAAGATAGGTTACTCCTTTCTTTATAGTGTGGCACTTTCCAAAAATGTTATGGTTTTTTCGGTGCAGTTAAGTTCTGCCATAATGCCGTAGGGTATGATTCCGATTGGCATAGCATGGCCAAAATTCACGTTATAGAATATGGGTAGATCAGATAAATGTTCTTCGGAGACTACGACTTGTAAGATAGTTTCTTTATACTCCTCATAGTAAACTTCCCCTTGTGGTTTACCAACGATAATACCTTTTATAGCTTTTAAGATTCCTTGAGCAGCTAGATTTCTTATGGTCCATTTCATGAAATCAGGAGAAGGCTTATCCTCACTGGTTTCGATAAAAAGAAGTGCGCCCTTCCACTGGTCCAATGACGGCCAAAGTTCTGTTCCATTTGCCATCATGAAAACATCGATACAGCCTCCAAGAAAATGCCCTTGGACAACCCCATGTCCCTGTAAAACCTCATAGCCATGTTCATCATTTACCAATCTTTTGGGTATGTTTCTGTTATCCTCTTTCCACAAAACCCAATCATTTGACCATTCAGGACTCGGTAATAATGAGTAGTTTTTGGAATCTTTGAATAGGATATCAAGTACGGAAGATTTGGTGTAATCAAACATTTTAACATATTCGCCAAATTCGCACATGATGGAGGGGCCATAAAAGGAAACGAGGCCGGCCTTATACATCATAAAATGATTGATTGTACTATCAGAATAACCCATAAAGATCTTTGGGTTATTGCGTATAACATTAAAATCAATATAAGGCAACGTACGTATAGTGTCATCTCCACCGATGGAGCAGAAGATAGCGCATATCGATGGATCATGAAACGCATCCATCAAATCTTTTGCTCTAAGTTCGGGGTGATCGGCAATGAATTGGCTACCTTTCAATGCATGGGGCATTGGTACAACCTGTAAGCCAAAATCATTTTCTAACCGATCCTTGGCTATGTAATATTTGTGTATTAGCTCGTCATCCCCTAAGCCACCCCAGGATAAGCTGACGATAGCAATTTTATCACCCTTGTTTAATTTCTTAGGTCTTATCATATTATCCTCCTGCCTACAAACATTATTTATTATTCCAATGATAGACCCTGCATACGTATGGGGTTCTTTTCATTCATTTAAGAATAACTACGCTATATATTGGTAACGTTGTCATTATAATTTACCTAAGTATATATATCTAAATAAAGGAAGTCAATCATAATATCGAAAGGATGATTAATATCGAAAGGATGATTAATATACGGTAGATTATTGCAATACACATGATATTTTAATTACCGCATACTCTCCATTGGCAACCGGTCGTATCTTAGAAGAAAAGTCAATTGTGGAAATGGCAGGAAAGTACCAGGTAACTCCAGCGCAGCTTTGTATTCGTTACTGCTTGCAGAAGGACATGGTAGTAATCCCTAAATCAACTAAGAAGGAACGTATTATATCCAACGCAGAAGTTGATTTTGTAATAAAAGAAGAGGATATGAAGCTACTAGACTTGGTGAAATAAGTTTGTGTGATGAGAGTATTTATACCGAACAAGGATCCAACGAGAGGTAATCATCATAGCATCATAGGTAACAAATGAGAATAATAAGAATAATGAGTTGTTAAGTTAATAAGAGGGTGAATCAAAAGCCGTTGATGTGAATAGACTTTTGATCGCCCTCTTTATGTATGCATAAAGTTAGATATAGATAGATTCAACGATAGATTCAATATTATTAATAAATATCTTGAAAATTGGGAATTAATGCATTATAATTGTCTTGCAGTCAATAACGTTGGCCTTATAAATATAGATGGGTAAATCGCCACGTATTGATCATGCATATCTGGTAATACTTATATCAAATGTTTTTTCCGCGAAAGGAGTGTGTTTTAATAATGGCTTATAATATGGTGATAAAACTCTGAACTGAATAAGGGGCAGAGCTGAGTTAGAGTAGCAAAATATGCTCTACTGGCGACGCCGTAATAGTAACCTTTCGTGAACACTGACTTTGGTAGCACACTTTAGGGTGTGTTTTTTTAGTACATGATTAATGAAGGCCAGATCGGCTGGCATTCATTAATAGAAAAATATATACCGCAGAAAGCAGCAAACGCATAGGCTGCTTTCTGCGGTATTTTTGCGCCTTTCTATAGTGAACTATGCCGCTATTAGTCAGTAGAGGGATGAGCTTAGTCCCTAGGTAGTAGAGAAATTTATCACATTAACACATAGTTAGGGAAGGGAGTGGTAGTTATGATGAATGTATTTAAGTTTATCGAGATTGTCAGGAGTGAAATGAAGTTTGGTGAAAAGATATGATGAAGTTTGGAAAGAGAAGGGGTATTAGAATGCAGTATGGAATTAGAATGGAGCGTTTCGTTACTGGAGGAGTATTAATAGATAATTATTTCGCGAGACGAAGCAGCAAATTATATGATATCAGAGATGGAGGAAATAATGATAGATATTAAAGATTACGGATTAACACAATTTTATGAAGAAGATATAGCCCCAGAAAAAGGAAATACAAAGGAACTAACCTTCGCAAGGATAACGCAGGTTCATAGGGACCGGTTTGTCGTAATATCCTCGTTTGGAGAAAGCTATGCTAGGATGAAAGGATCACTTTATAATGATCTAATGTACTCTGAGAATTTTCCGGCAGTGGGGGATTTTGTAATACTAAGCTATAACGAGCTGGGAGATTCCCAGATCGTAAAGATCTGTAAAAGAAAGTCGAAGTTCTCAAGACCGGATTATTCTGGTCATGCTGCTGGCCATGTAAAAACCATATTAGAACAGGTAGTAGCGGTTAATTTTGATTATGTATTTATAATGGCTTCTTTAAATAAAGACTTTAATGTAAACCGCATCCTTCGTTACATTGCGGTGGCATGGGAGAGTGGGGGTACACCAGTAGTAATTCTTACAAAATCAGATTTAGTTGAGGATTATGGTAATCAGTTAAAGCAAGTACAAAACCAAGCAATTGGCGTTGATGTAATTGCATTAAGTGCCGTAGAAGGCCATGGGATTAAAGAGTTAGATAAATACCTAAGACCCGGGAAAACGATTGTATTTTTAGGCTCCTCTGGTGTAGGCAAATCAACATTGGTTAATTCCTTGGCTGGAGAAGAACTTATGAAGGTAAATGATATCCGCGAGGATGATAGTAAAGGACGTCATACGACGACACATCGTCAACTGATCCGATTAGATAGTGGAGCTATGATCATTGATACTCCTGGGATGCGAGAGCTGGGTATTTGGGATATAGGGGAAGGTTTAGTGGAAGCATTTTCAGATATTGAAGATCTGCTCTTGCAGTGTAAATACTCCGATTGTACTCATAAAACAGAACCAGGCTGTGCCATAAGAAAAGCATTAGAAGAAGGGACACTCCCGAATTCTCGTTGGTCCAATTACCTCCGTCTTAAGAATGAAGCCAAATTTACAGAGAGTAAAGCAGGCTATTTGAAAGAAAAGAAGGACTTCATGAAGAAGATCAACAAGGATGCTAAGAACAGGCAGCGTATGGGAAGTAAGAAATGACTAGGAGGAATAAATAAGTTAAAAACATGCAGGAAGGTATTGTAATATATAATAAGGAGTCCTATACAGAATTGAAATGAATTAGCGAGGTAGAAGCTAATTGAGGTAATCTTACAAGAAACGGAATAAGAAGCCAGCTGGCATATCAAATTAAGGATATATGCTTTGATAAGATTATCTATGAATACAAGTCTATATCAAAATAAGAAAGAAGTGTACAAGAGAAAGAAATTTAAAAAAGAAAGAAACTCAAAAATGAGTTTCTTTCTTTTAAATTAT
>CAYMLE010000079.1:5753-12373 GCA_964391115.1 uncultured Herbinix sp.
CATCGGGATCTACAAGGTCGTAATAGATAGGTGCTGAGGTTGTATTGCAGAAGAGATCTGGTAAAATATTGTAGATATATTGATTTACCCAATTCCATGCATGAGTACCGCCATCGCTTACAAGGAAGTAGAAATTACCTTTGGACGTATCGGATGAATATACAAAGGTATCCGATAATAGTCTCATAGCATCCATTTGAGGAACCATATTAGGATAAGCAATATCCAAATCTCCAGTAGCACAGAATAGATAGTAATCCGTTGTTGTATAACCAGAATCTTTAGCTACCGCGGCAAGTTGTTCAACGGTTGCTTCAGAGTGACCGCTTAAGGGTACAAAATATTTAATATAATCTATGCAGTTAACATAATTATACCAGGTACAGATCGAACCCATAGAGAATCCGCCGAATGCTCTGTGATCTCTGGAAGTCTTTAAATCTTCCCTGCTGGCTGTTCCCGCATAGGTACGGTATGTGGTTTCAACCAACGGAATTATAACATCAATTAATTCCTGATGGAAGAGTGAAACATCACCTGCTCCACCATAGAAGGTAGGGGTAACAACAATCATAGGCTCGATTTCGCCCAGAGCAATCATATTATCAATAATTCTCTTAAGCTCTTGGCTCTGGCCAGCACCACCAAAGATTGTATTTTCGTTTTCACCACCGCCATGCATAAGATAGAAAACATTATAATTTTGATCATTATCAGGATCATCATAGCCATATGGCAGATATATATTGAGATTTTTTGTGTCGATTCCACCAGCTGTATTAGCAGCAGAATAGGTATGGCTTACGATGGTGCCCGGACGCACGTTCTCCATTCGATAATTATCAGGAACTGGAACAAATGTTTTCTCATTCGCTGCATCCTCTGTTAATATGAGCTGATTAAATGCATTTCTTAAAGCAGCATATTGTTCATCGATTTCTGCTTGTGTGACTGCATCATTCGCAAGAACACCTTCTGCAATAACGATGGCATCCGTTACCACATTTGGATTAGTATAACTGCTAAGATCAAGCTTGTTAGCGCTCTTAATTAAGTTCAACAAATTATAAGGATTTAACCCACTAATAGCACCTGCTTGTTTAGTTGCGAGTACGACTTCGCCGAATTTAGAGGTGTCATTCCAAGCCGATCCGGTTGCATCGAACACATTGATGGTACCAATACGGTTTGAACCTTTTGCTTCATTGATCTGTAAATCAACGCCAAGAACGTTTCCGCTCGTAGGAACAGCATTTAAAGCAACTCTGGCTTCAATGATGTATCCACCGTCAATGATTTTTGTCTCCGTATAAAAACGCTCGGCATTACCATTATCCAGTGACTGAGCATTTTCATAGTTGACTCTTAAATGTAGATCATCCACACCATATTCTTTTGTTTTATCATTATTCTCATCCAGGAAGATTTCGAAGGAATCCTGCATGTATGGAGTACCTGATGCAAGAGATAGCTCGTTATCCTTAACCCCTGCGAGAAAATAAATTGCATTATCATCCCATAAGGCTTTGAATGTTGCAGTAGTTTCCACGTTATTTCCAATATATTTTGGAGTAACAGTATATGCACTATTCCATAGCTCATCAAGGTTGCCATCGATAATAGGGGTACCAAAACTTGCAACCATTCTTCCCTGGGCATCGAATCCGTTCTCATCAACAGGTGCCGGGGTAGGCTCTGTATCAAGGAATAAATCAGGAAGCATATTGTAGAGATAACGGTTTACGCAGTTCCAGGTATGAGTGCCACCTTCCAATGCTAAGAAATAGAAATTACCCTTTCTTAAATCAGCGGAATATATGAAGCTATCGTTCAATTCTTTCATAGCTTCAATTTGCGGTACCATTCCGCTATAAGCCATGTCGTCTGTTCCAGTAGCAGTGTAGATATAATAATCCGTGGGAGCATAACCTTTATCCTTTGCTATACTTGCCAAATACTGAGCTATCTTCTGAGCATCGGTGCCTTCATATTCCAGTCCGCTTACGTCAGAAAGATTATACATACTGATTGGCATATAATACTTAAAATAATCTAGACAGTTGATATAATTGTACCAAGTGCAACCGCCGCCCATGGAGAAACCACTAAAGGCTCTATGTTCTCTGGTAGCAATTAAATCTTCGTCTGATGTGGAACTTGCATAAGTATTGTATTTTGATTCTACTGCAGGAAGTATGTCGTTGGTAAGTTCGTTATGGAAATTACCTACTAATCCGAACATATTGCTATTTCCTTCGTTATACCAGGTAGGGGTAACAACGATCATCGGTTCAAGTTCACCATTGGCAATCATATTATCAATAATTTTCATAAGCTCTGTATTCTTGCCAGGGCCTCCGAATATTGTGTTTTGATCCTCAGCCATGCCATGAATTAGGTATAAGATATCATACTTCTTGCTCTTATCATTGGCATCATAGCCGGAAGGAAGATATACATTAAGATATTTTTCCAAAGTCCGATTCTCTTCATCATAAGTAGAAGTAGTATAGTCCAGTCTTTCTATCGAACCCATATGCTCATCGGTTGTTTTATATTCGGACGGAATCTGTCTGCATTCTTTCTCATCGAAGCTCTCATCCGAAAGGATCAAACCTCTGATAGCAGCGTTCAATGTTTGGTACAGGGCATCAATTTGTGACTGTGTTGTGTTTGTATTAGCAATAGCAGCGTATGCCTCGGTAATGGTTTCTTCCACAACATTACCATTAATATAACGTTCAAGTTTAATAGAATCAGCATTTTTAATCAGATTGATTAGGTCATAAGGATTCAAACCTGAGACTGCGTCATCCGCTTTACCAGTTAACACGATCTCGCCAAATAAGCCGGTATCATCGTAGGCCATAGCGGTCTGATCAAAGACATTGAGAGTCGCTATACGACTTCCTGACGTTGCATCATTAAGCGATAATTCAAATCCAAGAACTTTATTATTCTCAGGTATATTTTGAAATGCGATTCTAGTTTCAATGATATAACCATCCTCAATAACCTTTGAATTGGTATAAAAACGATTGATATCTCCACGATCTGCAGATTGTTGATTCAGATAATTTACTCGAAACTGTAGGTCATCTACTTCATAAGCCTTAGTTTTGTCATTGTTTTCATCTAGAAAAACTTCGATTGAGTCACGGTAATAGACAGAGCTTGCCTCTGAGGAAAGATTGCTGTCCTTAACCATGGCTAGGACATATAAGCCCTTATCATCCCATAGGGTCTTAAAAGTAGCTGTGGTGTCTGTACTTCCAGTACTTACTTTGGGAGATACAGATACAGCATTATCCCATACTTCGTCTATGTTACCATCGATAATCGGTGTACCAAAGTATGAAACCATTCTTCCAAGGGGATCCAAACCATTTTCATCTACCGGTGTTGTAGATTCGGTATAGAAAAGATCCGGTAAAATATCATAGATATACTGGTTCACCCAATTCCAATTATGGGTACCGCCATCACATACAAGGAAGTAGAAATTGCCTTTTGATGGATCAGCAGAATAAACAAAGCTATCCGTTAATTGTCTCATGGCATCCATCTGAGGTACCATGTTAGGATAAGCGATATCCTGGTCGCCGGTAGCACAGAATAGATAGTAATCCTGTGGAGAGTAACCAGCATCCTTTGCTATCTTAGCAAGATATTCAGCCGTTTCCTGAGCTAGGCTTTCGCCCTGGCCGATCGCCCAACAGTCACCGCTTAAGGGGATAAAATATTTGATGTAATCTAAGCAGTTAATATAATTGTACCAGGTACATACAGAGCCCATGGAGAAGCCACCAAAGGCTCTATGATCTCTAGAGGCCTTTAAATCTTCAAGGGAGGCTGTTCCTGCATAGGTACGGTATGTGGTTTCAACCAAAGGAATAACTTCAGTAACTAGTTCCTGATGGAAGAGCTCCACAGATCCTGAACCACCGTTAAATGTAGGGGTTACGATAATCATTGGTTTGATATCACCAAATGCAATCATATTATCGATTACTTTTTTGAGTTCTCTATTCTCGCCGGGCCCACCTAATATGGTGTTTTCGTTTTCTCCACCACCATGCATCAAATATACAACATCATACTGTTGCTGGTTATTGGGATCATCGTAACCATAAGGAAGGTAAACATTAAGTTTTTTATCATCCCTTCCACCATCTGGATTGGCAGCAGAATAAGATAGACTTACGATAGAACCAGGACGCGTACTGTCTACTCGATGGGTATCTGGAACAGGGGTAAACTCTTTCTCATTTGCCGCATCATCTGTTAATTCAAGCTGTTCAATTGCTGTTCCTAAGGCAGCATATTGTTCATCAATCTGAGCCTGAGTAGCATCAGCACGATCAAGGACAGCTTCTGCGAGGGTGATCGCTTCTGTAACAACTTCGGGGTTATTATAACGGGTAAAATCGATTTCTTTAGCACTCTTGACTAAATTCATTAAATTGTATGGATTTAGTCCGCTGGTAGCGCCGTCTCCCTTCCCTTGAAGAATAACTTCTCCGAATTGGGAGGTGTCATTCCAACCGGTTCCGGTGGCATCAAATATATTGATGGTACCAACTCGGTCAGAGCCTTTTGCTTCATTAATCTGTAAATCAACTCCAAGCATTTTGCCGTTATCAGGAATGGAATTCAAAGCAACTCTTGCTTCAACGATGTAACCGCCATCGACGATTTTCGTTCCTGTATAAAAACGCTGGGCATTACCGTTATCAACAGACTGTAGATTTTCATAATTAACTCTGAAATGTAAATCATCCACGCCATATTCCTGTGACTTGTCATTATTCTCATCTAGGAATATTTCAAAGGAATCCTGCAGATATGGAGTCCCTGATTGAACTGTTAATTCACTATCTTGAACCTCAGCTAGAAAATAGATAGCATTATCATCCCATAGGGCTTTGAATGTAGCGGTTGTCTCAATATTCTCAGTAATATACTGAGGGTTGACTATGTAGGCATCATTCCATACCTCATCTATGGTACCATCTATTACTGGTGATCCAAAGTTTGCAATCATTCTTCCCTGGGTATCAAAACCGTTCTCGTCTACCGGTGATGGGGACGGGATAGGGGAGGGAGAGGGCTCCGGAGATGGTGTAGGTGGAACTGATGTAGGTGTAGGTGGAACCGATGTAGGTGTAGGTGGAACTGATGTAGGTGTAGGTGTAACCGATGTAGGAGCTGGTGGAACTGATGTAGGGGTTGAAGGAACCGATGTAGGTATCGGAGGTGTTAACGTGGGTGTAGGAGTTGGTTCTGTTATCGGATCCTTTTGTTCCGAAACAGTGATTACTACCTTATCCGACATTGACTTGTTTAAGGTGGTTGCCTTAATTGTTACCTTACCCGGTGTAATGGCAGTAATAACACCATCCTTATTAACCGTTGCAACCTCTGTATTACTTGAGGTCCAATTGATATAGTCTTCGGCATCTGCGGGTTTATATGTAACATTTAGGATGAATTTATATCCGATCTTCATACTAGAGATATCATCAAGGATCTCAATCTTTTGTGCAGGATTTTTTGATTCGTTTCTTATATATACTTTGGCTTCGAGTGTATATGTCTTGTCAGCTTTCGTGATAGTACAGGTGATATTTGCGGAACCTACAGATTTTGCTTTAACCAGTCCTACCTTACTAACGGTAGCTACTGATTTATCACTGCTAGTCCACTTGTACTTCATACCAGACTGCTTATTGGCGATATTAAAATCATAGGAATCACCAACGAGCAACTCTCTGTAGCTAGTCTTCTTTAATACTGGATCCTTAATGTCTATTGCAGCGTAGACTTTGTTCAACGACCCAAGAGTATTCGTGAATACCAAAGAGACAACAGCAAACATAACAATGAGGCGTTTCAGGAATTTCCTTTTAGCTTTCATTAATTCTCTCCTTTTCAAAATTTTTTATATCGTTGGTTTTTTGTTAATGTTTGTCCATTATGAGTATAATGTAGCTATTATATTATATTAGTGAGTGCTTGAATTTATGACCATTTGTTAATATCTCATAAGGGATTTTGCGATAATATGCATATATCAGCGCAACAAAAAATCCCTTGATTTTCAAGGGATTTTTTGGTTAGATCATCTATTCCATAGTAAAGTATTCTGACGAGAAGTTAACTAATTCAATTTGAAAAATGTCAATTTTTTCATATCGAATTAGTTAAGAATATATCCGAAATTCTAGAGGGCTTTGGCCAGGAACATTTCTAGTGGCTGTTCAAAACCTGGTATATCAAGTACTAGGCAACCGCAATCTTTATAACCCAGCTTCCGATAAAAATGTTGTGCACTTTCATCAACTTGTGTTGATGTCATAATCATTTTATAACCCTGTTTAGCCATTTCATCTTCCCAAAACTCCATAGCCTTTCGACCATATCCTTTATTATGATATGAAAAATCAATATAAATCATTGTTAAGAAAGGTGTATTATCCCAAAACATATTAAAGCGGAATATCCCAATCGGTTTATGGTCATCTAGAATAACATATCCTCTTTTATCAGTAACTTTTTTTGAAAATTCTATCTCTGGCAAGTGCCTGTCGAGGGTATACCAAAATTCTTTATCTTCTTCC
>CAYMLE010000080.1:0-12318 GCA_964391115.1 uncultured Herbinix sp.
GAGGGATTGGAGTTTCAAACAAAGCGATTACAGATGCGGTTAACAACCCAGTGAAGTCGCCAATATCACAATCAGGAGGAACGACAAAGTACATTGGGAAAGATGCAACTGTTGTTTTGAATCAAGATGGAAAAGTTGTGACAACATGGGCAAACAGCAGTGCAGGGACGAGGTGATAAGATATGATAAAATTAAATAATAGGTCTTTCATTTTATTAAAACGTTGTTTGGAAAAACATAATCCATCATTAATTCCGATTATTGAATCAAGTAGGGAAGATGAGTATACAGTAGAGTTTTACAATCAATTAAGAGAAATAGTTGGCGACGAGTTAATAGCCAGAGGATTTAATCAGGATTATGGACCTAATCCACATGGAGTAGAATTAGAAAAACTGATTGATGAAATTGGACAATTGTTTCTGTACAAGTATCATCCATGACCCCTAATGTTCTTTGACACTGCGGCTTTCTACAGTTCAAAATCCCGGCTGCGACCTATACATACAACGATTAAATCTTATGAAATTTCGTATAGATCCGGAGGGCTTTTGAGTACATTACTGAATACAACAAGAATAATGGAGATAATTACTTATATAGCATTATATTTGAAGTAGAATAGTTAAAAAATGAAGGTCACACAGTTTCGGATGATGTGACCTTCATTTTTTGTTGATAAAAGCTACGAAATAGCATATAATAGAAAGTAAGGAATACATGGAATTCACAGAAAGGAGTTTGAATATATGGAACTTGCAAAAATTACTGCAAAAGGGCAGATTACAATACCGATTCATATCAGAAAGAAGCTTAACTTAAAGGATGGGGATAAGGTTATTTTTATTGAAGAAAATGGGCGGGTGGTTATGGAGAACTCGACTAAGGTTGCTTTACGCGAGGTTCAGGATGCCTTTTCTGGGGAGGCTGAACGAGTGGGATTAGAAACGGAAGATGATGTTGTAGATATGGTGAAGGAATTTCGAAAAGAAAAATTGGAGAAACAATTATGAGAATAATGCTTGATACAAATGTTCTCATTTCGGCAATACTTTTTCGAAGTGAAAACTTGAGCCGATTAATTGAGAAGGTGGTAGAAGGTATGTATCAAATTATTTCGGGTACGTCAGATTGGAGTTGGATGTCCTCTTATTGGGATGACCCAGTTGATAACCTTTTCATTAGGTTAGGCTCAAGAATGTATAACATGGAACATTTTGACAATTAATATTTTACGAAGAATATATTAATGATTCTCTTTGTTTTAGTAAGATAGAACCACTAACCTTAAATTTCCTATATAAAACATAAATTAATAATCTTCGCTGAGGCAAGATATAAATGAAAAAGAGTATAAGCGGTAAGTAGCCCAAAAAGAAGGAGTGTGGGATATAATATGAATGATGCTATAAAACAGGGAAATCAATATCTAGATTAAACTCTATAAAGGCTAAAAAGGTGTCATTTATCTCGATAAAATATTTAGTAGGGAGAGATGGATTATGAGGTATTTAGGTTATTTATTATTTGCTTTTGTTGTTTCCTTAACTTGTTTGTTCTTTATGTATGATTTTACTTTGCAAAATACACTAATTGTTATCATATTTTGTATGGTTTATTACGCAGTAAATGCAGTTGTCTTATTAAACACTTTAGAAATTAAAATGATGGGGAATATTTTTGCTTTGATTTTAGCATTTAATTATGCTGTTAGTTGTTATGTTGAATCTTTTTTGTTAGGGTTACCGCTATTATTTTTAATAGTATTACTATTTATTAAGAAATATCATTTTACAGTAAGAATATTAACGAGTGGCATTTTGGTTATACTTTTATTATCTTTTCTAATATACAAAGCTATATTACCGTCAATAAATATAAAGGAAATGAATAAAGTGTTTAATTCTGATGGTGACATAGCTGTGGTATCATTTCCAGTAGACACAGGTGCAACCGGAATAGATTACAAGTACAAAGCTCAAAAGATATATTTCGGGAGCCTTGTTCGTGTTGATAAAACCTTAAAATTGAGTAACAAATACGTTGATGTACAGTGGATAAATAGTAATTTTTGTAAAATTGGTGATGATTACTATAAAATATGGTTTCCTTAATTGCTTCACTGACGAATTTAGGCGGTTGTCTATATGATGACCGTCTTTTTTTGCTCGGCAAATATGAGAAAGTAGTAGATAAAAACTAATTTCGATAAAATAAGACTAAACTCTTGGAAGAAATTTGCTTTATTAATTGAGTTATTGGAAAAGAAATAATATAATAGTCTTAGTCCTTGTAGTGAGGGGACGGGTAAGACTTATATTACTAAGACATGGGCTGTTTATATGCACACATTTGTGATGTTTTTGTAGAATGGGGGTTATTATGAAAAAGGTTTTTATCCTACTGTTAACAGTCATTTTAGTAATGTTATCTGGCTGCACAAAAACAGATAAGAAAGAGGATGTTACAAATAAGGATAGCGTCAATACGAATGAGGAATTGACTAAGAAGGAAGAGGATAGTCTTGATCTTGATCGTAATCATAATGAGGTAAAGGACAACGACAACTCACAGGAAGGGCAGGAACAGATTGATTCGGAGGATCCTCAGAATCAGAATAGGCCTGGGACATCAACCCCTGATAATAAATACCTAGGACCGAATCATAAATCTGACTTGGTAACCTTAAGCAACCAGGAGCTGGCGTATTTCACTGATTTACTGCAACAAAATGATAATCAGGGCTTTGTCACCTGCGAATATGAAACACCCTATGAGTTGGATATCAATGAAGTAATCTATTCAGGAGCCGGATCACTTCCGACCGGGAATCCGCTTTATATGGCGATTAAGACAAAGTCGATTGGTTTAGATGGAGGAGATTTATTTATCTATACCACTGCCTCCATTAATCAATTACTGGAAAGCAAACTTGGCATAACCATGGAGGTATTAGATATCGAACTGGTTTACCCTTATTTGTCAGAAGAGGAGGCATATTATCACGAGGTATTTGATACCAATTATGTTCTCCCCACCTGCGTTAGTGGTGGCCAAAATTCTGAATATGTATATTTAACCAATACAACCATCTATGAGACTGGGGAATGGGAGCTGGTGTTGAAGAAGAAGGGAGATAGCTTCCTATTTGTATCAAATATCAGTAAATCTGCTAGGGAGAATCGTAGTTATGTAGAGGATTTAATTAAGAATTCGTATCGGTTTTCTATGGTTGAGAGCGCGGATTATTACTTCTACTATGACGATATGAGTGGAACCCTGGTTTATGCGGTAGATAAAGTAGGTGAATACATTAGAACACTGTATTTCCG
The DNA here is from genome assembly GCA_964391115.1 of uncultured Herbinix sp. Taxonomy (GTDB): domain Bacteria; phylum Bacillota; class Clostridia; order Lachnospirales; family Lachnospiraceae; genus Mobilitalea. The sequence goes on from CAYMLE010000080.1 coordinate 3,333, forward strand.
ATATGGAACATGCATCTATATACAGATTGATGATGAGAAAATAGGACCTACAGAGGGCTATTTTGAGAGTATCGGCGAACCAATCCTTTCAGAATTCAATAAACAAATGGATGATAATTCTCTTAACAATCAAGTTCGGTTCAAAATGCCATATACGGCTAGGGATGTGAATGGTTTTGTCCCGGAGGGCTGGCATCTGTTGGAATATTACGATGGTTTCGCTCTCGCGAAGGGAGATCTAAATAAGGATGGGATTGATGATATTGCCTTTGTTCTAGAGGAGGATAGTACTGAATCTTGGTTTGCTCCTCGGATCCTTGCGATTGCCTTTGGGAATGATAGTAACACGTTTACTCTATCTGTAATAGCGAGAGATGCGATTCTATCTGCGGAAGAAGGTGGTGTATGGGGAGATCCCTTTGAAGGGATTGTAATAGAGAACGATTCAATCTATCTTAAGTTTTACGGAGGCAGCAACTGGAGATGGGGATATTCCTACCAATTTAACTATCGTGAGGAGGACTGGTACCTGATTGGTGCAACAGAAAGTAATATTCATACAGGAAATAATGCTGGCACCATCATTGATTATAATCTTCTGACAGGTAATTATATTCTAACTGAATATGCTGAGGATGGAACAGAGACTGTTAAAAAGGGTAATTACGATAAATATTTCTGGTATCGGTTGGGGGATTTTAATACAAGTGAATCCGATGTCTTTCATTTTGAGTGAAGCTTTATGTAGTATAAAAATTTGTGGATATATTTATAGAGATATCTAAATCAATTTATAGAAATATGTGAATCAATTTATCTAGAGACATGTAGATCAATTTATCTAGAGACATATAGATCAATTTATCTAGAGACATATAGATCAATTTATCTAGAGACATGTAGATCGATTTATCTAGAGACATATAGATCAGTTTATCTAGAGACATGTAGATCAATTTATCTAGAGACATGTAGATCAATTTATCTAGAGACATGTAGATCAATTTGTCTAGAGACATGTAGAGAATTTATCTAGAGACATGTAGATCAATTTATCTAGAGACATGTAGATTAATTTACCTAGAAATATGTAGATCAATTTATCTGAATTGTATAAGTAATTCATCTGTATCATGAAAACGAAAAGTCTGGGTAGCAACTAGGACTTTTCGTTTTTTCATTTATAAGCATGGTTAGGCTATGTTGATATAAAAACATATTATAGGTCATAAGTCTAAAAACCAAAACAATGAATGCAAATGCATATATATACAGTTGATAAAGAACAGCTTAATGCAATAGTCTTCTCTTCATTTGAAAACCTACAAAAGAGTGAGTTTCTATAAAGGATTTTTGTATTAGAGGCTAATTCCATAAGCTATTACAGGAAGGAAAGATACGTAAGGTGTATATTTATGTGTAAAATATTCATAAAATGATGGTAAAATACTCACAATCTTGAATGCTAATTATATTTTTGTATGAATTTTTATTCAAGAAGACTTGGCAATCTCATGGATTTTGTGTATGATAATAGAACAGACAAAATAATAAATGGTTAGTCAGGAGGGAAATGGATGAATGAGGTGATCAAACAAATAAAGGAAAGAAAATCAGTCCGGGTATTTATGGAGCAACCAATCGAGTCTGAACTAAGAGATGAAATCATTGATGCCGCCCTAGAAGCCCCCACAGCCGGAGCAATGATGCTCTACAGCATACTGGATATCAAGGAGCAGGATATAAAAGATCAATTGGCAGTACTCTGCGATAATCAACCCTTTATTGCAAAGGCGCCAATGGTATTGGTATTTCTAGCAGATTATCAAAGGTGGTATGATTGCTTTACTTATAATGAATGTTCTCCACGAAAGCCAGGTGAGGGCGATCTCCTTTTGGCCTGTGCAGATGCCATCATAGCAGCCCAGAATACAGTCGTAGCAGCCCAATCTCTAGGGTTAGGATCCTGTTATATCGGTGATATTATCGAACATTGCGATACCATTCGTGAGCTTCTACAGCTACCGGAATATGTGGTGCCAGCAGCGATGGTAGTGTATGGATACCCAGAGGAGAAGCAACTAGCAAGAAAGAAACCGGTACGCTTTGAGAAGGATTATATTGTATTTGATAATACATATCGCCGACTAACACTTAAGGAGCACGAACGGATGCACCAGCTGCGACATGAAAAGGCGGGTTTACCTGAGCGAGATAATAAGGAATATATCCAAGCCTTCTGTAATCGTAAATACATGTCCGATTTTTGCCTAGAGATGAATCAATCCACGGATAAGTATCTGGAAAGATTTCGGAGTATTGAATAAGGAATCTTTGAATCGATAAGTATAGATCTTATATTTGCTTTAATTTCTTTATGCAAATGCTTGAATGTATTGTATATAGAGGTTAAAATGTTGAAATGGGAATGGTAAAAGGGTATTAACTTAGAATAAGCATAACGAAAGTTATTTTGATTGATGAGAGATGTTTCTTATCAACATAAATATATAGAAAGAGGAAGGTGATCTTATGATGAATAGTTTGAAGGATAAAGCTAGAAAACAGCTACAGATCAAGGGAAAAGCTTATGAATATTATAATCTATCTACCCTGGAGCAGGAGGGTTATGATATAACTCATTTGCCTTATTCGATTAAGGTTTTATTGGAATCTGTACTTCGCCAAGCAGATGGTCATGTAATAACGGAGGAACATATCAAGAGTTTAGCGGATTGGGCCAACACCCGTGGGGCTGAAACAGAGGTTCCCTTTCGACCGGCCAGAGTTATACTTCAGGACTTTACCGGTGTACCAGCTGTTGTAGATTTAGCTTCTATGCGATCTGCCATGGCAGAGGTTGGCGGTGATACAAACAAAATTAATCCCGAGGTAACTGTGGATCTTGTCATTGACCATTCCGTTCAGGTTGACACCTACGGCTATGCCGGTGCTCTAGAGGATAATGTTAAGCTTGAATTTGAACGCAATAAAGAACGGTACCAATTCCTGAATTGGGCACAAAAAGCCTTCCAGAATCTTACGGTTGTTCCTCCTTCGACTGGTATTGTACATCAGGTAAACCTGGAATATCTGGCTAAGGTAGTAATTGCTAAGGAGGAAGAGGGAACCAGTACACTGTATCCGGATTCCTTAGTTGGAACCGATTCACATACAACTATGATTAACGGTCTTGGTGTTCTTGGTTGGGGTGTTGGTGGCATCGAGGCAGAGGCAGGAATGCTGGGGCAGCCCTCTTATTTCCCTCTTCCTGAGGTTGTAGGAGTCCGCCTGACCGGAAAGCTGGCAGTAGGGGCTACTGCTACGGATTTGGCATTAAGGGTTACAAAGCTTCTCAGACAGAGAGGGGTAGTTGGTAAGTTTGTTGAGTATTTCGGTGACGGTATAAAAACCCTCTCCCTTGCTGATCGAGCAACCGTTGCCAATATGGCTCCGGAATATGGAGCTACCTGTGGTTTCTTCCCAGTTGATGAAGAAACATTGGAATATCTAAAACTGACTGGAAGAAAAGAAGAGCAGATAGAGTTGATCAGAGATTATCTGAAGGCAAATGGTATGTTCTACGACAGTAGTATGAAGGAATCGGTTTATACAGAGGTTATAGAGTTAGATTTATCAACGGTGGAGACTGCCCTATCTGGACCGAAGCGTCCTCAGGATTTGATTCCACTCAGCCAGATGAAGGAAGAGTTCCAAAACAGTATAACAGCACCAGTGGGTAATCAAGGTCATGGATTGCCGGAGGATGAGATGAAGAAGGAAGCTCGATTAGAGCTTGCAGATGGTAGGAAGAGTACCATGAAGACTGGTTCTGTGGCGATTGCATCGATAACCTCTTGTACCAATACCTCCAACCCCAGTGTTATGTTAGGGGCAGGATTACTGGCTAAGAAGGCGGTGGAGAAGGGTTTGACTGTACCAGCTCATGTGAAAACCTCCCTGGCTCCTGGCTCCAAGGTAGTGACACGATATCTGGAAGCTTCCGGTCTTCAGAAATACTTAGATGAATTAGGTTTTCAGACCATAGGTTATGGCTGTGCTACCTGTATTGGTAATTCCGGTCCGCTACTTCCTGAGATTAGCCAAACGATATCGGACAATGATTTACTGGTTACTTCTGTTCTCTCCGGTAACCGTAACTTCGAGGGAAGAATTCATGCTCAGGTAAAAGCAAATTATCTAGCCTCTCCACCCCTGGTTGTTGCTTATGCTCTGGCAGGTACGGTTGATATCGACCTACTGAAAGAGCCAATTGGGACTGACCAGCAGGGTAAGGATTTATATCTTAAGGATATATGGCCAACGGCAGAGGAAATAAATCAAGCTTCGAGAGACTATGTAAAGCCGGAGATGTTCTCGGCAGAATATGAATCGATCTATGATAATAATCCTATGTGGAATTCCATTGAAGCAGAGTTAAGCAATCTATATCAATTTGATATCGATTCTACCTATATTCAGAATCCACCCTTCTTTGAAGAAATGATGGAAACACCAGAGGATATTACACCGTTGTCTGGACTTAGAGTTTTGGCTAGCTTCGGAGATTCGGTGACAACGGACCATATCTCACCAGCCGGAGCGATTGGGAAGAACACTCCCGCAGGGAAATATCTAACACAGCATGGAGTGGAAACTAGAAACTTCAATACTTACGGTTCCAGAAGAGGAAATCATGAAGTTATGATGCGAGGAACTTTTGCCAATATCCGTATTCGTAATAAGATAGCTTCAGGTACCGAGGGAGGATTTACTACCTATTGGCCAACCGGAGAAGTGATGCCAATCTATGATGCCTGCATGAAATATAAAGATCAGGAAACAGGACTTCTTGTCCTAGCAGGAAAAGATTATGGTATGGGCTCTTCGAGGGATTGGGCAGCAAAGGGACCTAATCTTCTTGGGGTGAAGGTTGTAATTGCAGAAAGCTTTGAGCGAATACATCGATCTAATCTGGTTATGATGGGCATCCTACCTCTTCAATATATTGACGGTCAGAATGCAGAAACTCTAGGACTAACCGGTAAGGAAACCTTTGAGGTTAAAATCGATGAAGCGGTTAAGCCCAGAGAGCTAATCTCTGTAACAGCAACTTCAGAGAACGGGGATATCATTAAATTCCAGGCAGTGGTACGGTTTGATTCCGCCGTGGATATCGATTATTATCGTCATGGGGGAATATTAAAGATGGTCCTCAGAGAAAAGCTATCCAATCGTTCGAAATAATTGTTTATAGAATATAATGAAACCATTATTATTAATCGAGATTGTAGCGATCATAAATTATTAGAAAAATGTAGATTATAGGTATTGCATAAATCAATATAGGCACAGTTCGTTTTCATAATTAAATGACTGACCGAGCGCATAAACTGTAACAAGAGAGACAGGGGGCCGGTAAGCATGAAGAGATGGAAACAGCTGTGCCTTATTTTTGCTTTGACATTGATCGTAGCCATGTATCGAACCTGGATAGAGGATGAGGAGATTTCAGTAGTCGAACCCTATGAGAAATACATTGCCACGGCGAATGCTCGTGAGCATTTTAATAATTTAGGTGTTGAGGAGATGATATATCAGAGGGATGGAATTGAAGTTTATTATCCTCAATTTGTTTCAGGGGTTTCGGATGATAAGTTATTAAAATGGAATCAGATTATCAAGGAGGATGTGGATAAGATCCTTGACATCTATGCCTTCCATCCTCTTCCGCAAGGGAGTCCAATCCCAAATGAGCCACCGTCTTATACGCTGTCCATACGATATGAGATTCAGAGTCTGCGAGATATCTATAGCATATTATATAGAGTGGCTTTCTTTAGTTCCTACTCAGCATATCCAACGGATCTAGTCTATACGACTAATATTGATCTGACAGAGGATAGAAGATTGGTGCTAAAGGATCTGGTCAAGGTAGATAAGGACTTTGTCATGGGGTTATCAGAGTGGGATATGATACCAGTGGATTCGAAGGATGAGGTTACAAAAGCGATCTGGGATTATCTTCAGGGGCTCGGGGATGAAGCCTTATTAACTGGTTTCCAGAAGGCGGATATCATAGGCTCCGATAATTATTTAGGGATATACAGTTATCTCACCCCGGACCGACTGGGCCTAAGTATATCAGTACCTAATTATCTAGGGGATCATGTGGAATTTGAACGTGAATATAGTAAGCTGGGGGATGCATTACTCATGGAGCTTCCATAGGTTATTGATAGTAACAAAAAGACCCTGAATTCCTTAACTGTTATGCAGTAAGGAAATTCAGGGTTATATAATTATTAGCAATTATTTAGCAATAAGAAAATACAAAGCAAGTTCACTACGAGCCCATAAGTAAAACATAAGAAACGTTAAACTATATATTATACTTAATTGTCTAAAATTTTCTTTAATTCATTCATGAAGGTATTAACATCCTTGAATTCACGATACACCGATGCAAATCTGACATAGGCTACCGCATCCAGTTCTTTTAATTTATCCATAACGATTCCACCAATGATATTGCTAGGTATTTCCTTGTCTTCACGATTAAAGATGGCGTTCTCCACTTCATCCACAATGGTTGTGATCTGATCCACTGATATTGGACGTTTGTGGCAGGAACGGAATACTCCAGCTTCTATCTTAGAACGATCATAGGGTTCTCGGTTATTATCCTTTTTGATTACCACCAAAGGTATGGCTTCAATCTTTTCATATGTAGTAAAACGTCGTTTGCATTCATCGCATTGGCGCCTTCTACGAATCGAATTGTTGTCATCGGCTGGTCTAGAATCAATGACTCTGGTATTATCCTTGTTACAAAATGGACATTTCATAGTTAAATCCCCCTGTATTATACTATCTGTAGATGTAATATCGTTATTGATAGACCTAGTTTGTTGTATCCAGTGATGGCATGGACTATCGATATTCATCCTATTTAAATGAAATCAGCTACTTATGTATCTACAATACACTTGCTGTCAAATATTACATGAATATAAGTTGATTATATTGAAGATTGTCCGAATGGTCAAGGTTATAATTCGAATTTGTCAGAACATATAATATTATTCACATTTTATAAGATATTTATCTGGATCGATGTCAACTAAAATAATATCAATACCAATTTGCTTAATATGACAGCAGGGAATCACATATTCGTGATCTCTGCCAAGAATACCCCAAACCTTACAGGGGCCTGGTACTATAATATGTGTAATCTCACAGCTGCAAATATCGAATATGACGTCGCAGACATAACCAAGCCGCATACAGTCCCTGCAATTTATAACTTCCTTCTCACGAAGCTCACATATACGCATACAATCACCTATACTAATTCTTGGTTTATTATATGCAAGGACGGATGGAAAGGTCACAGGATGGGGATATTATAACCGCTTAAGGTTTTATATATGGAGATTTGCACATTATTGATAGATAAAAACAAGTGAATATCTTAATTATCGGTTGCTCAATAAAACATATAATGTTAAAATATAGCTATTCGATAATCCGATATAATAGTAGAAAGGTGGCTTGTTTATGAGGAAATACGTTATTTTTGCATAGCAGTGGCTATTGCAATTTAAATAATTAAATTTGTTATGGCCGTTGCTATTCCTAACATAAATTTTTTAGGAGGGCAAAATGGGCTATTTAAAAGCAGAACAGATTCTGCCAATGGAGATTATTACACTAATTCAAGATTATGTGGATGGCGAGAGTATCTATATTCCTAGAAAACATAATTCGAGACGTACATGGGGCGAAACTACCGAGATACGGGAAGAATTACGAGATAGGAATTGCAGGATATATGGTGATTATCAACTGGGCTTGAAAACAATAGATTTAGCTAAGAAATACTGCTTGTCTGAGAAAAGCATACAACGTATTATTCGTAATATGAAACTTGAATATTAAAGTGAGATAGCCGATACCTGTATTGTGTATCGGCTCAATCTTTTTTAGAAAAGAGTTTGAGGTAGCACATATTCTGAAATGGCACTATATTTATGATGATGGTATCATCGAAATTTGACTAGGAGGAATCAGTATGTGCACACCCGTTTATTTTGCATAGCAAAGGCTATTGCAAATAAGAGAGAATAGGTAATAGCCTTTGCAAATCCCTATAGAACGATAAAGGAGATGCAAAATGAGCTATACTAATAAAGTAGAATATGAGATAATACCGGAAGGTTCTTATAAAGTTATTCGAAATTGTGCGAAATGTGGATGTAAAAGGTATTATATTAATACAAACAATTTTCGGATGAACGCAAATGGTAAGTTATTGGATGTTTGGTTAATCTATCAGTGTGAAAAATGCAAGCATACACTGAATATTATGATCTATGAACGGAAGAAGTCATCGGATATACCGAAAGAGGAATATCTTAAATTTATGGAAAATGATATTCTGTTAGCTAGGGAATATGGTTTGAAAAAAGAGTTGTTTGCAGGAAACAGAATAGAGATTGACTTGGAAGAACTAAGCTACCGAATATCGTCAATGGGAATGCTATGTCTAAAAAACGTTAACAGCGTAGTGATATGTAACCCATATGAGATAAAGCTAAGAACAGATCGGGTTTTATCTGAGATATTACATGAGACGAGAAGTAGGATAAAGTTATTAGCGCAAGAAGAAAAAATATCGGAACTACCGAAGTATTTAAGTAAGACAATCGAGATTATATATAAAGGAGGGGAAGCTACGAATGGAGATCGTGATCAGGGAGAACGTATCAAAGCACATGGCTGAATTGAAGGAATGGTTAGAAAGCATAAAAGGGAATATCTAACTTTGATACCGTCATATCATTTGAAACGCTTCATCATTTCAAACCAGAGAAAAAAGAAATGCTGTTTCGGAAAATATATTCCGCTCTGAAATCAGGTGGAGTATATAGCGAAAAAGTAGATATAGTAATTAAATCACTAGGCAGGTAGCTTCGGTTAT
>CAYMLE010000081.1:0-4349 GCA_964391115.1 uncultured Herbinix sp.
ACCATCATGAATGCAATAATGTTGGATATTAAATACGATACCTTTACCTGAAGGTTTACTATATTCTACCACTTCCAAATTCTCCTTTATATCTTACTCATAGGGATGCATACCGATTGCTTATTCTTTAATTAATATCACGACTTAGTTGTAGAAAGAAATGGTGAACATCAAATCTGCAAAAGGGCAGATATTCATCTGCCTTTTTACAGAACTCTTGAAAATCCATACAAATTATAGCTTCTGTTCTGTTCGTGCTATTATCTCATCCTGGATTTTCGGTGTTAATGCTACAAAATAAGCACTATAACCAGCAACACGAACAATAAGATCTTTATATTTTTCTTTATCTTGTTTTGCTGCCAGTAACATTTCTTTATTTACAACATTAAACTGAATATGCTTACCACCGTTTTCAAAATAAGTTTCAATCATACTTCCCAATTTGCTTATATCTTCTTCTGTCTTTATCGCACTAGGATGAAACTTCATATTTAATAAAGTTGCCATGTACTCATCTTGATTAATATTCATTGCACTTTGAAGTACTGCAAGAGGGCCGTTACAGTCCCGTCCTTGTGCAGGTGATACAGATCCGTCTGCAAAGGTTTCGCCATCCATTCTTCCGTCTGGGGTTGCTCCTGTCATTGCTCCACCCGGTGCATGGGCTGTGATTGAAATAGCCGTCGGTAAAACTGGCTTTCCAAACACCGAGGTGAAAGTACGCGCTATCTTTGCATAATCAGCCCAAACCTGTTGTGCAATCATGTCCACATAAGGGTTCGCATTACCATATTTCGGTGACTCGATGCATTTTTTACGTAAGGACTCATTCTGTTCCCAATTGCTTTTTAATGCATCCAATAATTGTTGTGCAGTAACTTCCTTGTCATCATAAACCAACTTTTTAATTGCTGCTAAGGAATCTACGGTGTTACACATTCCAACCATATTAATCGCAGAACCATTTTCAAACATCATCTGACGATTTAAGCCGTCTTTACCAATCTTGACGCCATCCTCTAACAAGGCACTATGTACTACATCCGGAAAGGCATCCCGCTGAGCAATGAGTAATATATTATGTTCTTCCGCTATCATACCCATAATATGTTTTAGATGAGTTAAGAATGCTTGATAAAACTCATCGTAAGTCTTAAAATCCTTAAATTCTCCGGTTTCAACTCCATATAAAATACCAGTTTTCGGGTCTCGACCATTATTTAATGCTAGCTCTAATACCATGGGAACGATGAACATACCAAATGCATTATTTCTTGATTTACCAGGAAGTTGAACATCTAAGCATCCTGCAATGGCAAAATCCCTTGCTTCTCTGATATCAACACCTTCACCAGCCACAAAATTAATATAGGATTTTTCTGAGATAAAGGCAGGCATTCCCATACCGGTTCGAACAACTTCCAGTGCTTTTTGCATCAATGCTTTCGGTGTATCTTCGCTAACACGAAGTGTTAGTGTTGGATGAGGTGTCTGAAGTTCCATCGCTGCTTCTAATAATAAATACGACAAGTCATTACTTGCTTCTTTACCATCCTGATCGCATCCACCAATGATGAAATTATGCCAACGAGCCATACCAGCCCATTTATCCCGCTGTCCTTTGCCTCCACCGACAAAGTTTAGCTGCATAATCTTTAGATTCAAACATTCGATAAGCTCTAGTGTCTCTTCTTTTGTTATTCTTCCAGCTTCGAGGTCTGCTTCATAAAAAGGATTCATATACTGATCAAATCGGCCTCCTGGAGTTGTTCCAGAGGCTACCATAATCCAGTAGAAGAAGAATGATTGAATTCCTTCTCGGAAGGTCCTTGCTGGATGCTCTGGTACCCTCTTGCAAATCTCTGAAATCTCCAAAAGCTCTGCTTTCCGCTTTCTATCCTTCTCGCTCTCGGCCATTATTGCAGCTAACTCACTATACCGATTGGCCAAACGAATAATCGCAGGAAATACAATTAATATGGCTTTTAAATAGTCTGCCTTATAGATACTATCCGCACTGGTGTAACGAAGATTTTTCAGTTCCTCTTCAGCTTCAGCAAGGATGCTACCGAGTCCTCCATGGATCACTTTTGCATAATCAGGTGTAATCAAACAAGTTGGACCCATTCCTAAGCCCCAGCCAACACCGGCCGCTCCCTGCCCTCGTCCTTGATCTTTTCTCTGCCAAGGGGGACATAGAAATCCTTTTTTCAAGAAAGGCCATAAGCGCTCATCATCGTAATAGCTCCCTTGACGTTCGTCCTGGGTTCTACCCTGGCCGCTCCAATAAGAATCCATATTGCGAAGAATTTCTCTGTCCTCTTTTGTAATGGATATTACTCCACCACCTAATAAATCATCTAAGTCATCATCCGGCCAGGCTGGTCCATTGGAACCAGCCTCCATACCCATATGCTGAGAAGCAATATTACCGATAATGAGTTCATCATCACCAATAAATATGGTTTTTTGATTCAAATAGTCCGCAGTTGCCTGGGCTCTTTTTATAATGGTCGGACGCCCTTCATTATGTCGATAAGACTCTAATATTATCTGTGCCTTTTCTGTACAAATTGGAAATGTATCAACTCGTAAGGCTTCTCGAAGACGTTTTATTCTATCATTCATTAATACTAACCTCCATTACAATAGTACATATCACTTTGCAACAATTTTTAATCGTTTCTATTCAAATGTTTATTCGAATGTTATGTTTGAACCAATTATTTAAATATATTGAATACACCTGCTATGGCAAGAATAAATACTAATGCCCATACTAATAAAGTAACAATAAATTGTTTGTAGAATATCTTATCTCTTAATTGTTCGTCTTTAATTCCGGATAATAGTAAACTTCCACCTGTGGAGAACGGGGAAATACCGGTACAGCATGAACCAATTAAGATACAAGAAATAAGTAATACCGGATTTAAACCTGTTGTAGCAGACATGGTGGGAACCATTGGAACTAACATTGGCACTACAACCGTAACTGCCCCTGAGAAAAAGCTCATGCTACCAGCGATTAATACGAGTACACCTGGTACGATAAATGTCGGAATGCTGGAACCTACCCAATTGGATAAGAACTCTACAGCACCTGCTACGGTTGCCACACCCATCAGCATGGAGATACCACCAACCATTACAATGGTGTTCCAAGGAATTTGATTTTTGATAATTTTTTTCTCATCACCAAGTTTTAGAGCGGCACATAGAAGCGCTCCTACAATAGCTAACATCTGAATATCACAGTATTTTGCCATTTTCAGTGTCAAAGGGTTTGGTGCAAACAGATTAATAATAACCGGTACTAAGATAAGTAACATTACTCCAAAAATGATAATGAGATTTTTCTTCTGTACTGAAGTTGCAGCTTCTGGTTTATTCATCGTAATCTTTTTAATTTTAAATCCACCTAATACGAAATATGCAATCATAAATACAATTGTATTCTGAATAAAACTATGGCCAAACACAGAGGTAGTAATAGCCATGGATTTCTCCGCATACTCAGTTGTTTCCAGCAATCCTCGAACAATAACACCACCCTGACTTAGGGTAAAGTTTGATCCTGCTAAGGATCCAGTAGATACAGCAATTAAAACTAACAATGGATTCATTCCAGTTTGTACTGCAATGGCTATACCGATGGGAGCCATAAATGCAGTTACTGCTGGTGCTCCTGCACCAATACCTGCTAAAACTGTACAAATAACATAAATTGCAATTGGCACTGCCCATGCGACATCTTTTACAACATAGAGCATTTTATCTGCCATCATTTTTAAGGTTCCATTCTCAACTGCATATCCATAAAACAGTGTGATACTCATTAACATAAATGCAATCTTCGTCGGCCACATAGCTACCACTTCAGAAACTCTTAAATTCATGATAAAACAACCAATGATATAAGCGAATACCATTGCAACGATACCTGTGTTGATTTTGAACTTAAATCCGATTGCAATGGATACAAGAACTGCAACTAGTATTAATCCTAACAAAAAACCTGTACTCATAATTATTCTCCTTATATGTATTATATTTGTTTGAATCCTGTACGTTGAATTACTTCATCTTGTACTTCTTTCGATAACGCTGTAAAGTACGCACTATAGCCAGCTACCCGTACCACAACATCCCGGTATTTATCTGGATCTTCTTGTGCCGCTTTCAAGGTTTCCTGGTCAACTACATTAAACTGAATGTGTTTTCCACCATTTGTTAAATAGGTCTTCATTACGGTTGCTAGTTTATATAAATCTTCCTCCGTCTGTAACGCAGATGGATGAAACTTCATATTGAGCAAGGTTGCTTGATATTCATCCTGATTAATC
>CAYMLE010000081.1:4359-12205 GCA_964391115.1 uncultured Herbinix sp.
AATCTTCATGGCACTTTGCAAAACAGCTAAGGGACCATTCGTATCCTTACCCTGCATAGGAGACATACTACCATCTGCTAAGATTGTCTTAGCTTTTCTTCCATCGGGTAATGCTCCTACCGCAAGTCCTCCAGGCTGATGCGCTGTAATTGATATTGCGGTTGGCATAACATAACCACCATAAGCATGCTCTATGCTTGATACTGATTTTGCATATTGGTGATAGATACTATGAGCAATTGTGTCAGGCAAATCATGGTTGTTCCCATATTTCGGTGCATTAAGAAAATCCTTATGCATCTGATCGTATCCTACCCAATCAGACTCTAATGCCTCCATTAATTGTGACATAGTATATTTTTTCTTATCAAACACCAAGTCCTTCACAGCAGCCATTGAATCCGCCACATTAATTACACCGACTGCCACAAGACACGCGGCATTATCAAATTCAAAGGTACGGTTTAGCATATCTTTTCCGTCCTTAATACCGTTGATCATCAGTGAAGATCGGAAGGGGTCCGGAAATAATTCTTTTTGAGAGATCATTTCCACATTGCAACGTTCTGCTGCCATCTGTAGTAAATAATCCATCTGTTGAAAGAAGGCTTCTTGATATGCTTCAAAGGTTGCAAATTCAGTTACTTCACCGGTCTTAATACCTACGTTTTCCTGTGAAAAAGGACAATATCCATTATGCATAAATATGTCGTAGGCTTCAGCCACAATAAACATAATTGCTGTTTGAGTTCTTGTAAGTGCTGGTAAATTACCATCCAGACATCCTGTCATTGCATAATCTCTAGCATCTTCCGTTGAGCATCCATGACTTTCAAAAAATTTGATGTAGCTGTCATCTCCAACAAATGCGGGCATTCCTAGACCAGTCCTTATTACCTTAAGCCCTTCTACTATTAAATCTAAGCTTGTATCCTTATGTACCCGTAGTGTACAAGTAAAGTGAGGAACCTGTGTATCTAATGCAGACTCCATAACTAAACTTGTTAATTCGTTTGCAGCATCCGATCCATCTGCCTTTACTCCACCTAAGGTCCAGTTATGCCATTTTGCCATACCAGCATTTTTCTTACGATTGGCTTTACCAGAAACACGATTCATTTTCATCTCTTTGATACGAAGTAATTCAATGAGTTCTAAAACTTCATCATCATGAATGGTTCCTTCATCAATATCCTTTCGATAAAATGGATACATGTACTGGTCAAAGCGACCTGCAGCCGCCGTTGGCGATGGACAAGCTAAAAGGAAGGTAAACCAAAACGATTGAACGGCTTCTCTAAAATTATTGGCTGGGTATTCCGGAACTTTGCGACAGATGTTAGCCATTTGAAGAAGCTCATTTTTTCTAACTTCATCGGACTCTTTCACTGCCATCTGTTCTGCCAAATCTGCATAACGGTTGGCATAACGGATCCATGCTTCATAAACAAGAATCACAGCCTCCCAATAATGCTTCTTTTCAATCGAATCACCACGAAAATACCTAAGTTTTTTTATCTCTTCTTCGCACTCCTGAATTACATACCTAGCACCTTTTTGCAATATTTTTTCGAAATCAATCACCACTAAGAAAAATCCAGGTCCTAGCCCCATGCCTGATTGAGCAAATCCACCACCGGAGCCACCCTTTTTATCTTTCCAGGGTGGTAAAATCACACTGGATTTCATAAATGGCCAAAGTCTGTCATCCTCACCCAATGTTTCTCCCATTGCTTTAATCAGATTACTATTCAAACTGTTTCCGCTAAATTTTTCATTTAGCTCATAAAGTTCTTTCTCGTCATCCGGGTTTATAGTGTAAATTTCGCTTTTTAAGGCTTCTACTTCATCCGATGTCCAGATACCGTATTCATAGTCAATTTCGAGCCCAAAGGGTTTACTTGCACCTTCACCCGCCAATAAATCATCATTTTCTATGAAGATATTTATATTATCGAGAATATTCGCATGGATTTGTGCACGGCGTAAAATCTGTGGCATGCCTTCGGTTACTTTTAAAGTTTCATTAGCTATGCGAAATTTTTCGATGCACAAAGGATATTTATTAATTCTCAATCGTTCCTTCATCCTCATAATTCTGTCATTCATCTGCTTATTCCTTTCATGAAAACCTAATAACAGGTAATTGCGAAACAATAAATTTTGTCTAATTGCAGAAATTTGCCAAGGTCACGCGCGACTTGTCATAACCAAATACTATCATTATTAATGAATACAAATCAATTGTTTGTTATAATTTTAACAATATGTGGTCTCAGTGCACAAAGATTTTGTCATTTTTAGTGTTATCTGCATATATATTTTCCTTTCAATTCGTTCTATAATAGAATTATATGAAAAAATTGAAAGAAAGGATTGTTAAAATAATGCCACGTATCCAATTCTTCCAACATGCTTTAAAAGAGAATCTATTATATAAACAAATTAATTTCGAAGATATCGGAGATATTGTAGGAATTATACTTCTAAAAAATCAATCTTCGCTTCCAAAGGGATATGTTTTTATAGGTGAAGAAGAGACTGTATACGATCTCTTGCAGTCAACCGAAATCAAATATCCTACTACGATTTTTATAGCAGCAGGTAGTAAAGATAGATTTATCAACAATAGGAAGCAACCAATCAATATTATCGCTACCGATTTGGATTTAATTGATTTGTTCAATAAGATTAATAAAATAGTAACAAATTATAAATATTGGACAGCAACCCTATTGCAAGCCTTATGTGAAGGGAATAACCTGAATCAAATAATTAAGCTTGCCAGTACTATGATGAAAGCTCCCATCTATCTTCTGAACGCTGGTTTTAAAGTAATCTGTAGTAATACTCGGAAAGATGTTGAAGATTCCTATGAAATAGAAATAATAGAGAACGGTAGTCTTTCCTATGAAAGTGTTAATACCCTCTTTCCATTAACCAATTTAAAACTTTATGGCAATAAAAGACTATACCGATATAAATCTCCCACTACGGACCGTACTTATTATCGTTGTGAAATAATATCCAAGGATACGGTAATTGCTAATCTAATTATAATTGTAAATAAAAGCCATTCCATAATTGATATTCCTGATTTAGTAATGCATCTTTCAAAAATAGTTAAGAAATTTTTATTAGATGATTATAATACCGTCCATCAAAGTACGATATGTTCCAATTTTATTAATGATATAATAGAACAAAAATTGGTTGATACCAATGATATTGAAAATCGATGTAAAATGCTTCCCTACCCTTTAAAGGATTTTATATTCTGCATCATAATTAAATTTGACGAGGAATGTAAAAAGGAGAAGATACCCTTTAGCTATATCATCAGCCAATTAGAGGATATCTTTAAGAATTCAAATATTACGGTCTATAAAGATGAGATTTACATATTATACTGTCAAGAAGAACGCACCTTTAGTGATTTGAATTTTGATTATGATCAATTATCCGCATTACTAGAACGATATAACGCATATGCCGGGATCAGCAATGGCTCCCGACATATTAATAAGCTCTATACCCTATACTTACTCTCAGCTAATTCCATACGTTTAGGTATTCCCTTTCAAAGAAAGGATCGTAATCCACGAATTTTCAACTATGAAGATTACAGTATCCACTACATTATTGATTTGAGTGTTCAAAAATTTATGCAGCTTCATCACCATGACGATATTATATATTTAACCCATCCCTCCATCATTGCGATCTGTCGATATGACAAAAAGAACAATACAAATCTATGTGATGTCTTGTTCTACTATCTAATCAATGATCGGAATGTTATGCTTACAGCAAAAGCGCTATATATGCATCGGAATACCGTCCAAAATAAATTAAGTAAAATATCTGAGATAATTACAATTCCTTTGGATAATGGATATGTGCAGCAGCGAATGATCATTTCTTATTATATAATGAAATACTATGAGGTTTATATGAATGGCGTTTTAAAGCTTTAATTATGGCTCTTCATCATAGTTATGATCTGATTTTATGCCATAAAAAAGCACCGTCAAATGAGAAATATTTCTCTCAATTGACGGTGCTTTTAGTTTCGCTATCACCTTCATGCCATCATTGAAACCTTGATTGAAACCGCATATAAAAATATTGCACACAGATTGATATCACAGTGGCAAACAATGGCTAGAACCCTATGATACTCAGTGTTAGTTTACACGTAAGTCAAGTTTCACATCATACTCTATTGGCTTTTGTTTAAATAAATATTCTCCTTTTCGAATGGAAGCAAGAACTCCAGCACGATTTCGAATTACATCAAATGGACTATCTCCATTTAGAACGATGAAGTTTGCGTCTTTACCTACATCCAATCCGTATCTGTCATGGATATTTAAGCAACGTGCTCCATTATATGTGATTAGATTTAGATTTGTCTTTATATCTTCGGGGGACATTATATGTTTAAAATTGTTCTAATTCTGGCTCCAGAAGGTATCGCACCCATGACAACTTTTTCCCAAGGGGTTCCTATTACGGAATCCAGAATAACTATTTTCCCTTTATCATCCTGTGTTCTAATTAATCTTCCACACCCTTGTTTTAATTTAAGACCCATCTCAGGATAATCTACTGTGGTAACTGGATCGAGTCCTTGTTCACATGCCTCCTTACGTTGAACCTCAATGAAGGGGTCTAGAGAAGGAAAAGGTAGATTCCAAATAACAAGCAAGGTTAGTGCCTCTCCTGGCACATCAATTCCTTCCCAAAAATTTGCACCAATCAATACTGAAGTTTCCACCTCTCGAAACATTCGAAGAAGATAGCCCCGCTCCCCTTCATCTTCACAAAAAACCTCGAAGGATAACTGATACTTCTTTAATCCCCTTCTGATTTTTCGGACTTCCTGTAATGAATTTGTAAGTATGAGAGCTCGTCCCCCATTTTGATTTAGTAACGATACTAATTTCTCCATCCCTTGAGCAAACCTATCTTCAATCCTACATGAGGAATGGGTCAAATAGACAACCATTTGTTTTTCTAAATTAAAAGGACTTCCTACAGTAGATTTGGATGGATTTTTTAACCCAAATGTACGTATAAAATAGCTGAAATCGCCTTCGTTACTTAAGGTTGCAGAGGTAAAAACCACTGGTAGTTCTTTCTGAAATAAATACTGGTGCAACATTTCATTAAAATTCCTAGGTACCACCCAAAAGCTACCATCCTGTTGATCAACCCAGGTGATCGTATCTGTACTTCCATTTCTACAGAATCTGTCTAATGCCCTTATGGCTCTTTCAATTTGACCTTCATATGCTTGTATTTGAGTTGTTGTTAAAGACTCCGTATATAGTTCTTGCTCAATTTGTATCTCAAGAAGAAGATGATCTAATGCCTTATGAAAAGCGTTTGCTGCTTTCAATAAGGTATCATTGATTCGAATCGATTGTCGTACCGAACGTTCGTCCGTAATGACAGAGCTTTCCAAATACGCGAAAAAATCATGATAGGATTGTTCCATAGCAACTGTTCGTGAACTTAATGAAGCTCTAGCTCCTTGTATTTCTTCAAGGGAGAGAATCATACTATCTATTTCCTCCTGATTAATCTGCTGCCCTGCCTGCATGGCAGCGGGAAGCAATATCTTATGCCCCTCATCAAAAATGACAGCCGAATAACTTGGTAGTAAGGGCAACTCTCCATTCGCAATTTTTTCCTTACGCGACCATAAATCACGAAAAAAGATATCATGATCTACAATAATAATATCTCTCGCAGATCGATAATGTTCTCTTGCCTTAACAAGTTTGCAAAATCCACGGTTCAAGCAGATATCACAAGTCATTGAATCGTTCCACCCAATGAGATTCCAAACACGGTCAGGTATGGTCGGTATTTCTGAACGTTCCCCCATTATTGTTTTCGTAATCCACTGATTAATCTCATTCGACATCGTATTAAAATCTTCATTACTCTCATTTACACGTACATCACAGATATATTGACGTGGATCCTTGGCGATTCGTGCATCTATCTCTAATCCAAGAAGCCTGGAAAGCTTCATAATATCTCCCTCGTACCCTGCAAGTTGTTCTTGAAGTGCTGTGGTGGCACAAGCAATCACTACAGGCTTCCCGCTAAAACGAGCATAGGCAATTGTCGATAATAAATAAGCAATTGTTTTACCGGTACCAAGGCCAGCTTCCGCCAAATGGACTTTTTTATTACAAATTGCATCCGCAAGTTGAAAAGCCGTATATATTTGTTCCTCCCTAACTTCATATCCATGTTCCGGAAGAAGATCATAAAAGACATCGCCGATCCAATCACCTAATTTTACTTGAAATTCTTCTTTACCATGATAATCAAAGGGTTCTTTCAACTTTGCACACATATTCCTTATCCTCCAACGCTACTATCTATAGTTCATCCAAGTTCAATAGTATATAATATTATACAAGACTAAACAATAACAAGTTCTAGTAACTTGTTTCAAGACAATTCGATTATCTTATCTCTGCAAAGTTCTATTAATTTATGTAGCACAGTTCTAGTAACTTGTTTCTGTAAATCTCTATCAACATATCTCTGCAAATTCTATTAATTTATTTATTATAGTAAACGCACTCATAAGCAAATGCTAACGAGTGCGCCTAATCTATACTTATTTTGTTTTTATCTCACATTGATCTGTTATGTGTTCAGGGCTATTGATTATTTGATTGTATTATGCGGTCCAATGCTTTTTCAATATCCTCTTGGGATACGGCACCAGCAAGAGAATACTTTTCATTGATAATTAAGGTTGGTACAACATCAATTCCATAGGTTTGGGCACGATTCAAATCAGCTAACACCGCTTTCTCTGTTTCCTCATTTTCAAATTGTGCTTTCCAATCCGAAAACGAGATGCTCGTTTCCTTTACCGCTTCTTCCAATACTGCGATATCTTCAACATTCTTGCTTTCAACAAATAATTTATTCTGTATTCGATCGAACACATCCCAATACATATCCTCTCCACCCACCAGGCCAGCAGCCTTTGCTGCTTTTAGAGCCGCCTTGGAAGTAGGAAAATCAAATTCTGTTTGATGCATACCTTCAATATTAAATCGGTGTTCATCATCATTCTTATCCGCTTCAGCCCAATGGTCTAATACTTCTGTTTTAACTGCTTTCCGTGAACCAAAGCTACGAATGAATTCCTCTTCGTCCCACGCTAAAGCAAATGAACGATGGACTATTTCAATATTATTATACTTCTTCACAATTCGTCGCATTCTTGCAGACATTGGAAAGCAAAAACTACATATAGCATCATGAAAAAATTCTATTTTAATCATATCAATATCCTCCTAACTAAAGTCCGCTAATTGGTTACCATTTAAAAGGCATTTCTATTGCCCTACCTCTAATTATATATGGAAGTAAAAAAATTATCCACCAGAAAACCGGTGGATATCATTTTTTTAGTTGTTTACTATTTTAATTTCACCTTTTCTCTATCATTTCAAAGGTTATTACAATTGGGTGTAAGAATTTATCGTTCTCGTTTCAAGTAGACCATATCAACAAGCTGTTTCCCATCTTCAAACATCGGATGGTCATAGTTGTCCGTGAAAAAGTTTTGTATTCGATGTGATTCTGTAAATCCGCATTTCTGATAAAAGCTGAGCGAAGAGGGAACGTCACCCGTTCCGACTAACATCACATTACAATCAGTATAATATGAAAACAGAAAATCTATCAGTCTTTTACCATAACCCTTGCGTTGACAATTAGGCGTAACTGCAATGTTCTTAAGCTCATAAATACCGTCCGCCTCTTTAGTAACCACGCATTCAGCTTTTGCTCCATTATCATT
>CAYMLE010000082.1:0-2238 GCA_964391115.1 uncultured Herbinix sp.
TATCCCATGTTCATAATGACCATTAATATTGTAACTGCTTCATGAAAACTATAAAATACCGAGGTTGGCTATATAGATACAAGAATAAAATGTGGTCAATGATAAAACACATCCAAATACAAACAAAACAAAAGTGCACCAAGCCTTATATAAAATCTTGATGCACTTTTATTTATCATATGATTTTATTAATCTAATATTAAGCACCTATAATAAATCCATTACTTGCGAAATTGTATCTACGGCAAGTACCTTCTTCACAAGTCGAACTGCCTCTTTATAGTTTGTGTTTCGAATGATATCTTTAACTGACGCAATCTCTCTGACCGACATACTGAATTCATCCAATCCCATACCGAGTAACAGACGAACAGCCTTCGGATCACTGGCAAACTCACCACACATTCCGACCTTGATATTATGCTTATGACCCGCTTCAATTATATTATTTATGCTTTGCAAAACAGCCGGGTGAAACGAATTATATAGCTTCGAAATCTTCTGATTACCACGGTCAACTGCAAGTAAATATTGGGTCAGATCATTTGTACCGATACTAAAGAAATCGACTCGTTTTGCGAACTCTTTAATATTAATTACAGCTGCAGGTGTTTCTACCATAATACCCACTTCAATATTCTCATTGAAGGCAACCTTTTCCGTTCTTAACTCCTGCATGCATTGTTGTAACACTTCATTCGCAGCGATCCATTCTTCAATGGATATAATCATGGGGAACATGATCTTCAAATTACCAAAATGACTAGCCCTCAGTATTGCACGAAGCTGATTTTTAAACACATCTTCTAGATCTAGAGAGATTCGAATCCCTCTCCAACCAAGAAAGCTATTTTCTTCGTGATCAAACCTATAGTAGGATAAGGCTTTATCACCACCGATATCCAAAGTTCGGATGATCACTTCTCCGTTACAAAGCTCCGCTGCTTTTTTATATGCCTTGAACTGCTCTTCTTCCGTAGGAAAATGCGTATTCTCCATGTATAAAAACTCGCTTCGAAACAAGCCAATCCCTTCTGCATTATACTGAACTGCCTGCTTCACATCCTCAATATTTCCTACATTTGCATAAAGCTCTACCTTTGTTCCATCCAGTGTAACGGCTGGCAAATCTTTTAAGGTTTCCAACCTTTTTTGCTGCTCTTGATATTGTGCTTTTTTACCATGATAATGTTCTATGGTTGTTTCATCCGGATCTAAAATAATGGTACCTTCTGTTGCATCCATAATTATGACATCATTATTTTTCACCTGTTTTAGGATTCCATTGACTCCAACCAATGCAGGAAGACCGATATTTCTAGCTATGATACTGACATGGCTCGTAACACCACCTAGTTCTGTGATAATACCTGTTACATATTGAAAATCCATGACCGCCGTATCAGAGGGAGTTAAATACTCCGCCAATAAGATTACCTCTTCCTTAATATCTGCGATTTGATTATGTTCAAGCCCCTTCAGTATTCTTAACAAGCGGTTGCCAACGTCCTTTACATCAGCAGAACGTTCTCTCATGTACTCATCTTCCATACTTTCAAAGATCATAACAAACTCGGCAATGCTTTCACTCAAGGCCACTTCAATATTCTTTAACTCATTAATTTTGTTGATTATGGAATCTCTTAACATCATATCCTGGGCTATCATCAGATGACCTGCAAATATATCGGATTCTGAATTCAGTTTTTCTAATTGAACGATGGCCTTGTTACGAGCCTGATCAAATTTACTGATCTCTTCATTAATTCCACCTTGAGTAATTTCATATGTGCTGGGTGCTAAATCTTCCTTTTGAACCACATATGCTTTACCGATTACTATCCCTTTTGATGATGTCTTATTGACTGATATTGTCTTCATCCAGCCCTCCTGTTTTTATAATGAAGCGAACTGTTTCGTAACTGCTACTATTCCCCTAAGCCGCTTGCAATCGCTTCTAACACAGTTTCCAGATCCTGTTTCTTTTCAAGCTTCTGGCATAGCACTTCTTACAGTAATCCTACTCACATCATAAATCCATTGCAGCTCAGGCTCTGAAGGCATTTTATCCTGACCTTATATTGTCTATTATTTATCTTGTCTAGTAAATCAGTATAAATCTGATGGTGTAAAGGTATCTTTAAACTCTTATCTATATTTATTTGATCCATAATTCCCTCCGTTACTATTGATTATAACGTTATGATATTATAATCATAATAACATAAATATTTTGTT
>CAYMLE010000082.1:2338-12182 GCA_964391115.1 uncultured Herbinix sp.
TACTATTGATTATAACGTTATGATATTATAATCATAATAACATAAATATTTTGTTGTATATAATTTTTAAAAAAGTTTTTATTTTTTATTGCTTAGGTTAATAAATATCGACAGCATTATACAGAGTTATATTAAATCAATAATCATTCCCTATGTTCTTTCTTTATAATCTCTCTCCACCTCTTCTTTCCAGTTCCTACTTATTTTACCTTCTGAACGACAACTGGAAATTGCCATGCTCATCGCTTTATAATTAAGCTCTGTGCCGGAGGAATCCGCAACATAATTCGTTGCATATTCCTCATCAATACCAACCTGTCTCGCAGTTTCAACGGCATCAATATTTGCTCCCAGGAAAATAAACTCCCAGTCGTAACGGTCTTTCTGATTCTTAATCATCTTCCTGATCTTTTCATACGTATATTCCTTGCTGGAATTCTCGTAGCCATCGGTTGTAATGACAAAGAGAACTTTACTGGCTCTGTCCACTTCTTTTGCGTACTTCTGGACATTCCCCATGTAGTGAATTGTCTGACCTATGGCATCCAATAATGCGGTGCATCCACGTACATAGTATTCCTTATCAGTCATCTTACGAACTTCCTGTATAGACACCCGTTTGTTAAGCATCTCCACCTTGTCATCAAATAACACTGTTGTTATATTCGCTTCCCCTTCTTCTAACTTCTGTTTCTCTACCATAGAATTATAACCTCCAATAGTATCTGACTCAAGTCCTGACATTGATCCGCTGCGATCCAAGATAAAAACTAACTCCGTTAAATTGTTCTTCATAATATAAAACCTCCTGATATTTTATTATTCTTTCCTGACATGCATTTGCATCTCTGGTATAGGAATAGAATAATATAATTCAGAAGGTCTATGGTCGTTCTAAAAGCGACATCTCAAGCTCTTTTTATGTTTTAAGCTCTTTAGTTTTATGCTCTTTTTACTTTAAGCTCCCAACAACGGTTGTTCGTGTGTAAAGAGAGCTTCATTAATCACATACATATCATAATGTTGATTCTCTATAAAAAACCGGATAATCAGATCAAATCTGTTACTATTGGATAAAGTGTATCCTGCTTTCATTAATAAATCCTTCGTCTCATCCAAGGATAATTCCAGAGCAATCGCTAAGGCTAGAGCAGTACTTTTCCTAGGCTGATATTCTTTGTTACGCATTTTTGAAAACAGCTTACGATCAATATTGGCTTTTTTATATACCTCAACATCTGCTTTTTCTTTTTCATCAATCAGGCGAAACAACATTTCTGAAAATGATTCATCCATTTGGTTAATAACATCCTCAAGACTTCGCGGTATCGATTCTGCCATGGAATAATGTTGTTCAACGTCAATCAGCATTTCTTCCGATAGGACTCTTTCAAAGTCATCCTCTTCAGATGGAGTTTCATTTTGTAGTTTCCTTCGTTTACTTTTTGAAAATAAGTTCAAGTCTACATCATTGATTTGCTCAAATTCCCGGCTTGACCGATTTAGTCCATTCCTGTCTGCATAGTCGGCTTTTTCATCGTAATAGGTATCAATATAGTGGTTGATTTCCGTAAATAACTTTTCACTTAACGAGATTGATTCGCGGTCAAATACCACCAGTTGAATGTCCATCTCATTATGCAATAAGAATTCACTGATCACTGAAATAGCGATCTGTAATGCTTTATCCTTAGGATAACCATAAATTCCAGATGAGATAAGAGGAAAGGAAATAGAATCCAGGTGATATTCTTTGGCTAGTGCCAACGAGCTACGATATGCCATCGCAAGAAGTTTGTCTTCTCCCTGGTCACCACCCTTCCAAACTGGACCAACGGCATGAATAATATATTTTGCCGGTAATTGGTAGCCCTTGGTAATCACTGCGTGTCCAACCTGACAGGACCCGATTGCATCACATTCCTTTTTCAGATCTTGTGCACCAGCCGCATGAAAAATAGCACCGCAAACTCCACCCCCTTGCTGAAGGTAGGAATTCGCTGTGTTAACGATGACGTCGGACTTCATTTTAGTGATATCATTATGAATTATTTGAAATGGCATAGTGGCCTCCTCCCCGTATTCATGATTACATATTCCTCTTCAATGGAAAAAAATAATTATAAAAGATACATAAGAACTCCTACTAATAGGCACCCAACAAAAGCAACGACTGCTCTACCAAATACAAGCAGAATTTTCTGATAGGGGCGTTTGCCTATCTCTCGCTGTTTCTGAATTTCATCCAGATGTTTCCCTCCTGTAAGGGCTATTATTTCCTTATAAGTTTGGATGTTGTTCTTCTTCTTAAATTTTTCAATACTACTGCAGATCAAATTATAAATCAATTTTACTTCAATCTACACTTTACAGCAACAATAATATCCATTATACCTGTACTTAAAAAAAGCGTAGCTCTTATTTAGCCAGCTACGAAATGCGGTTTTGATTAAACAAAAAATACCACATCCAGTATTTGATGTGGTATTTTTAATGGAGCTGAGGGGAGTTGAACCCCTGTCCGAAAGCCCTTCCATTGCAGTTTCTCCCATTACAGTCTATCCTTTATGCGAACCTCAAGTGCTATAAATAGCACTTTGTTCACTGTTCCCTCCGTCGGACGCCGGTAGACAGGCTTCCGATTTTGGTAGCTTCATAAATCTTTTATCCTCTCAAAGCTTTGAGAATAAAGGGCTCCGCTAATTTGATGCCGAGGTCTTAAGCCGCGAAATACTTAAGGTCGACAGCTGCCACTAGGCAGCGTACGCTAAATTTTCGTCTGCGTTTAAATTTAGTTCTAAGTTGATGACGCAGTCCTAGTCTGCGAATGGCTACCACAAATTCACAACCCCCGTCGAAACCAGTACAACCCCGTTCATTAAGATTGTAATTACAGATGTGTGCGATCAAGAATTCATCCTGGGCACTGAATCTGTAAGATCAGGTTCACAGACGCATATTTCATTTTAATGCAAGTCGATGTAAGTGTCAAGAGAAGATCAACATCAACTTCACCTTCATTATATCATATTCTACAACAAAAGGAAAGTGCACTACTACATATCTTATTAGCAAATTTGGAATTCTATGTAACCTGAATTAATAACTACTTAATACAGGTTCTTCACCTTGAATTCCTTCTCCACTTCTCTTCTCTGGTCCTTCTTTGCCAAGGCTTCCCTCTTATCATAGAGCTTCTTACCACGGGCAAGGCCAATCTCCACCTTCACAAGGCTTCCTTTAAAATAAACCTGCAGTGGTACAAGGGTATACCCCTTTTGTACCAGCTGCCCATTTATTTTATTTATCTGAAATTTATGAAGTAAGAGCTTACGAACCCGTAAAGGATCCTTATTAAAGATATTACCCTTCTCGTATGGGCTGATATGCATATTGTAAATGAATACTTCTCCCTTTTCTATCCGGAGAAAGGATTCCTTAATACTGCACTTACCCGTACGGAGTGATTTAACCTCGGTTCCGTGTAATGCGATACCAGCTTCATACTTATCCTCAATAAAATAATCAAAATATGCCTTTTTGTTATTGGCAACTAGCTTAAAATTTTCCCCCATTTTCTATTCCTCTTCCTCCACTAATGCAAAATCAATCGTTCGTAGAAGCTTATCCGCATTGACTACTTCTACCTTCACTGTCTGACCGAGTTTATAAATCTTGCGTGTGTGTTCGCCTATCATTTGATAGCGTTCCTCATCGTAAATATAGTAATCATCCTTCATATCACTGACCCGAATCATGCCCTCAACAGTATTGGGTAGCTCGACAAACATTCCCCAACTGGTGATACCAGAGATAACTCCTTCGAAGATCTCACCGATATGATCCATCATATACTCGACCTTCTTCATCTTCTCAACTTCACGCTCTGCTTCATCTGCTCTACGTTCTGTCTTACTGGAATGATTCGTTACATCGAATAGGATTTTCTCATAATGGGTTCTTCTACCCTCTCCCAACTTACCATTCAGATTCTCCTTAATGATACGATGGATCTGAAGGTCTGGATAACGGCGGATTGGGGAGGTAAAATGGCAGTAATACTTAGCCGACAACCCAAAATGTCCAGTATTGGTAACCGTGTATTTTGCCTGCTTCATGGATCTTAAGGTAAGTCTACTGATTAACGCTTCCTCAGGTGTATCCTCGATCTTGTTCAATAACTTCTGCAATTCCTTCGGATGAATATCCTCATTACCCACTTTGATGCTGTAACCAAAGTTATTAATAAAAATTGCAAGCTTTTGTATCTTCTCTTCATCTGGATTATCATGTGTACGATATACAAAGGGCATCTCCTGCCAGAAGAAATCCTCCGCAACCGTCTCATTGGCAATCAACATGAACTCTTCAATAATTTTAGTGGCTTTATTTCTCTCATAAGCCTTTATCTCAATCGGTTTACCCATCTTATCCACGATTATCTTGCTCTCTGGGAAATCAAAATTGATCGCACCTCGTTTATGCCTTCGTTCTCTCAAGATCAAGGACAGCTCCAGCATACGCTCAAACATGGGAACAAACTCCTCATATTCCTTTATAATCTCTTCATCATGATCCTCAACGATCTTCGATACGTTGTTATAGGTCATCCTACGGTCGGATTTGATTATAGTTTCTGCTATGCTATGGCTAACAACATTACCCTTTGCATCGATATCCATAAAGCAGCTTAAGGCCAGACGATCCACTCCGGGATTAAGAGAACAGATTCCATTGGACAACTTATGTGGTAGCATCGGAATTACCCGATCCACTAGATACACGCTGGTTCCTCGTTTCAGAGCCTCCTTGTCCAGGGCAGCTCCTTCCTTCACATAGTTGGTTACATCGGCGATATGCACTCCCAGGCGATAGAGGTCCCCTTCCTTTGACAGGGTAATTGCATCATCCAGATCCTTCGCGTCTTCACCATCGATGGTAACGGTCGGAAGGTCTCTAATATCCAGGCGATTATGAGCTTCTTTCTCGTCAATTTCATCCGGAATGTGATCTAGAATTCTCATCACGTCCTGAGGAAATTCCACAGGGAGCTCATAAGCTTTAATCACTGACATGATATCCACGCCCGGATCATTGATATGACCCAGTATCTCGATTATCTTTCCTTCTGGGTTCGAGGTGGAATCCCCATAATTTGTGATTTTAACTACCACCTTATGTCCACTAACCGCACCCTTTGTGTGCTCCTTTGGTATAAAAATATCCTTGCCAAATTTTTGGTTGTCCGATATAACGAAGCCAAAATTTTTACTCTTCTCAAAGGTACCTACGATCTCAGTCTTACCTCGTTCCACAACCTGAAGAACGGTACCCTCTTTTCTCCTGCCAGTTTGCTCTGAATTGATTGTAATTATTACCTTATCCCCATGAAGAGCTCCATTGGTATTGATTTCAGGAACGAAGATATCCTCTCCCTCACCCTCTAAGACAACAAAGCCAAAGCCCTTTTGAGTTCCGGAAAAAGTACCGATTTTCACATTATCACCGGGCTGATTATATCTTCCTTTCCCGTCTAAAACGATCTTTCCTTCTGATATTAAAACATCGAGTAATACCTTGAGATCATTCTTCTCATCTTTAGGAACCTGTAAGATTGCTAGGATATCCTTAAATCTCATAGGTTTATATTCATCACTAGCAAAGAACTCCTCCATCATTGTCTTTCTAGCTTGATCAATTATATTTTCTTTCATATATGGCACCTTCTTTTCGATTTTCTATGTGAGCTAATGAAGTACATTACTCACAATCATTATTTATGATTTCTCATTCTACTTTTTACATACCCATTTATTATAATAAAATGTTTTTATTAGATAACTATAAAACGCAACTATACTAGAATCGGTATATCATCCAGAATCCATCAAATTAAATGATTTTGTTATTATTAGTATACCATATATTACTTATTTTATATAATATTTTTATGTAAAAAAACACTCTGGTATCCAGAGTGTTTTTGCATTCATATTACCAATTAAGATTTAAAACAACAGAGAGTACAATAAATGCTCCTGCAAGTAATTTTGTCGTTCTCTCCAACCAGCCTTCTTTGGAACGGCCTTTGTTCTTACTCCAATAAGTATCCGTAGTACCGGTCAGTGCACCTGATAAACCAGCTTTACCTTCCTGCTTTAACACAACGAATGTTAGTACGATACAAATCCCGATATATACGATCTGAACCAACGTTTTTAATAGCTCCACGATTACACCTCCCTAAAACTACGCCTATTCTACCATACTATAGAATTAATTTCAACATATTTTTGTATGCTTTATTTCTTTACCAGTAAGGACTTACCCGTCATTTCCTCCGGCTTTACCATCTTCATCATATCAATCATGGTCGGAATGATATCCGCCAGACAACCATCCTCTGCCAATGTGTAATCCTTATCATAGTTTACAAGGATAAAAGGTACTGGATTAATGGTATGTGCTGTGAAGGGCTCCCTTGTTGTATAATCAACCAACTGCTCTGCGTTGCCGTGATCTGCACAGATGAACATCTGTCCATCTACGGATAATAAAGCTTCCACTGCCTTACCAACACACTCATCAACTGTTTCTATGGCTTTGACTGCTGCTGCCTCAATTCCCGTATGTCCTACCATATCCGGATTAGCAAAATTCACGATAATAACATCATATTTCAAAGATTTAATCGCTTCTACCAGATGATCTGCCACTTGGTAAGCGCTCATCTCCGGTTGCAGGTCATAGGTAGCTACTTTTGGAGAATTAACAAGAATACGATCCTCGCCTTCATTGGGAACCTCTATGCCGGCATTGAAGAAGAAGGTTACATGAGCATACTTCTCGGTCTCTGCCAGTCGAAGCTGGGTCTTATGATTCTTTGCTAGGAATTGTCCAAAGGTATGACTTAGTTCAACCTTATGGAACGCTACGATCTTATTCGGAATAGTAATATCATATTCAGAGAAGCAAACATAGGTCAACTTCATCTTTTTCACTTCGAAACTATTAAAATCCTCACTGCAGAAGGTTCTGGTGATCTCCCTTGCACGGTCCGGTCTGAAGTTAAAGAAGATAACGGAGTCGCTTTCTTTGATGGTTGCTACCGGTTTCCCCTCCTCCATAACAACGGTAGGAAGTACAAACTCATCATATTTCTCTTTATCATAGGAATTCTGAACTGCTAATACACCACTATCTGCAACTTCTCCTTCACCGTAAACCATAGCTCGATAAGCTTTCTCCACACGATCCCAACGATTATCACGGTCCATGACATAATAACGGCCCATTACAGTTGCAATCTTACCAACTCCAAGGATCTGCATCTGCTCCCAAAGCTGTTCTACAAAGCCTTTACCAGAAGCAGGGGGGGTATCTCTTCCATCCAGAAATGCATGAACATAAACATTCTTTAGGTCATGTTTCTTCGCTAACTCAAGAAGTGCGTATAGATGGGTGTTATGACTATGAACACCACCATCCGATAATAATCCATACAGGTGAAGGTCGGAATTGTTTCTCTTACAATTATCTATGGCTGCTAAAAGAGCTGCATTGGTAAAGAAGATTCCATCTTTGATCTCCTTCGTAATTCTGGTCAGCTCTTGATATACAATTCTTCCAGCTCCCATATTAATATGGCCAACCTCCGAATTGCCCATCTGACCCTCAGGTAGTCCTACTGCCATGCCACTAGCATTACCCTTAACAAAGGGATATTCCTTCATTATTTTGTCCAACACAGGTGTCTTTGCTTTAGCGATGGCGTTAGCCTCTTCCTTTTCGTTCATTCCATATCCATCTAATATCATTAATACTGTAGGTTTTTTGCTCATAATATTCTCCTTTTCGTACATGTTGTATCAAACAAGTTTCTGTCATTCATATATCCGTTACCTTTGACATAGTAACGGTTTATTCCATATGATGCATGTAAGCAACAGGCATTGCCCGCACCGTTAACATCGAATACTTTTCTGGGGTTATGCACCCTAGAAAAGCACAGGGGTAAATAAACTCAATGAGATTATTCACCGCCAATGTATTACCTTTTAACACATAAGATGTCATAAATCATTATAACTCATAATTAAGAATATGTGTGCATGAATTAATGTACATAAATGTACTCATATTCATAATTTCTATTTACTTCTGACCTGAGACACTTTATTTATAGTTTACGATTTTACCAAAGTCAGCCTTTAAGCTAGCTCCGCCAACTAAGCCACCGTCAATATTGGGCTGAGCGAATAAATCAGCGGCACTGTCTGCACTAACGCTACCACCATACTGAATACGGATCGAATCAGCCGTAGCTGCATCATAGATCTCATTAATACACTGACGAATTGCCTTACATACCTCTTCTGCCTGAGCTGTAGTTGCTACTTTACCAGTTCCAATTGCCCAGATTGGTTCATATGCTATAACGGCACTTTTTGCCTGCTCAGCAGTTACATTTAAAAATGCTATTTTAATCTGCTGGCGAACGAAATCAATCGTAATTCCCTGTTCTCTCTGCTGTAAGGTCTCTCCACAGCAAACGATGGGTGTAAGGTTATGTTCAAAGGCTTTTAACACCTTCTTGTTTACTGTCTCATCAGTTTCTGCAAAATACTCTCTACGCTCGGAATGTCCAATGACAACATATTTTACTCCGATTTCAGTTAACATATTGGGAGCAATTTCACCGGTGTATGCACCGCTTTCCTCAAAATGCATATTCTGAGCACCAATAGCGATATTGGATCCTTTTGCAGCCTCAAGAGCGGTCATCAGACTTACAGCTGGTACACAGAATACCACATCCGCTTCTTCTGTAACTACCAAAGGCTTCAGTTCATTGATTAAAGCAACTGCCTGACTTGGGGTTTTATTCATCTTCCAATTGCCTGCGATAATTTTTCTACGCATGTTTGTCCTCCTATTTTGTGACTATGTTATATTTTTTAACTAGAGATATTCTAATTCATTGCATTGTGTATTACTAGATTGTAGCAAGCTTTTCTGATAAATACAAGAGTACTTTCAAGATCAGCTTGCTACATATTAATCAAATAATGGTATACAATGCTCTCCGATGAAATGATTATTTATCATTTGCTGCAGCTACACCAGGAAGCTCCTTGCCCTCTAAAAACTCTAGAGATGCTCCACCACCAGTGGAGATATGAGACATCTTATCTCCGTAGCCTAATTGGTTAACAGCTGCTGCGGAATCTCCACCACCAATGATTGTTGTAGCTTCTATTTCTGATAGTGCCTTAGCCACCGCTATGGTACCGGTTGCAAAGTTAGATAATTCAAATACACCCATCGGTCCGTTCCATACTACAGTCTTCGCACCCTTGATTGCATCTGCATAAAGCTTACAGGTCTTCTCACCGATATCAAGACCCTGCCATCCCTGCTCAATACCACCACGGCCTACCGTCTTAAAGGGTACATCGTTAGAGAACTCTTGGGCTACTACGGTATCAACTGGAATTAA
Organism: uncultured Herbinix sp.; assembly: GCA_964391115.1. Classification (GTDB taxonomy): domain Bacteria; phylum Bacillota; class Clostridia; order Lachnospirales; family Lachnospiraceae; genus Mobilitalea. Next base: position 11,838 of record CAYMLE010000082.1, read on the forward strand.
CAGTTGTACGCCCTTAGCTTCTGCCTTCTTAAGCATCTCGTTCGCATAGTCAAGATAATCTGCTTCCAGTAGGGAGTTACCAACCTCATCACCCATAGCCTTCATGAAGGTATATGCCATACCTCCACCGATAATTAAGGTATCCACCTTGTCCAGAAGGTTTTCAATTACAGATATTTTACTAGAAACCTTGGAACCTCCCAGAATTGCTACAAATGGTCTCTTCGGGTTATTAACCGCATTACCTAAAAACTCGATTTCCTTCTGCATTAGATAACCAACTACAGCCGTATCAGCAAACTTTGTAACACCAACGTTGGAGCAGTGTGCTCTGTGAGCAGTACC
>CAYMLE010000083.1:0-10365 GCA_964391115.1 uncultured Herbinix sp.
TATTTTTGATGCTATTACTGGTGATGTGGATAGTATTATAAATAATTAATCTACTTAGGATCATTCCAAGGGAAAAAATATTTTATTAGGAGGAAGTTAATTGGGATCTGGAATACATAAGAAGGATCGTGATGGCTTTATTACCGTCTTTTTAAGCCTGATCCTTATATTAATCCTTTCTCTGGTTATGACGATCATAGAGGGGGCTAGAATTACTACAGCTAAGATAGTTGCAGAGAGAGCTTTAACTACCGCTATGGATTCTGTACTTGCAGGGTATTATGCTCCTTTGTTTGAGGAATATCATATTCTTGGATTGGAGACTGGCGATGGAAGCAATGGAGTCAAGAGAGATGAAAGGGAAGATAATCTTAAGGAGTATATATCCTATACCTTTCAGCCAGGACAGAACTTCTCAGACGAAAATTCGAGAGTGGAATTCTATGATACATCGGTAGCGTCCCTCCAGGTTACAAACGATGTAGGATTGATGGATTATGACGGTGAAATTTATATTAATGAATGTGTTGAATATATGAAATATAAGGAACTAGGTAATGGCATGGAGCTTCTTCTAGACAAGCTTTCCGTAATGGAGGAGCCTAAAAAGGTTAGTTATCTCTACGAGGAAAAGCTTAAAGTGGAGGAGGAGCTGGTAGTAATTGATGAGGGTATTCTTGCTTTAATGGGGCTATTAGATGGTATTTCCACAGATAAAAAAGGCATAAAGACGAATAAGGATGGATCTTTAAAGACCACAACGGATTTTATTAAAAAGATATGCTATGGAACAGTGACAAAGGAAAAGGTAGGGATATTCAATGACAGTATCTATCAGGTACTACAAGATCATTATGTGGACCCCACTAATATCTTCACCCTTATGAATAATTCCATTGATTGCCTAGAGGAGGCAGAAAGGCAGCTGAGTACCTTAGAGATTGAGCATTCTCAAATAATAGTAAACATTGATAAGGAACAGGAAACCTTAGGAGAACTGAATCAGCAATTATCGGAAGCAAAGACTAAGGAAGAGGAAACCGAAGAAATCGAGGTTATGATAGATAATTGTAGGGAAGGGTTGGACAATCTGCAGAATAATATCAATGAGATTGATATAATGCTTACGGAATATAGACAGAAAAAGCTAGATTCTATCAATGAAATACAAAATGCAATTAGCCTTCTCCATGGACTATTAACACCGATAATACCTCTGATAACGGATGCAATCATTGCGATGGAAGGTATTATGGAGGCTTCGGCCAAGGCAGATCCTTTAATTGAGAATTATGAAACGATTCTCAAAGAACATGGTAAGGGTCTATCAGAGGATACCTATGGGGGGCTTGAAGAAGGGCTCACGGAGTTGAAAAGGTATCAGACAGGCAATGTAGAGGGATATAATTTTATCTACATGAGGGATATTTTACAAGAGAATTCCTTGATAATCTCAAGCGTGGAGGAGTATCTTATCGATGCAGAGGAAGCCTTGTTGCAGGAGGGGTATCAAAACACCAGACTGTTACTTACACAGGCTGGGAAGGCCTTAACGGATTATCAGATTGAGGGGCTATGCATTGATTACAGTTCTCTGGTGATCCGAAAAGAAGGGGAAATGGAACCACTGGAATCAATGCGGTCCATACTGAAAGAAGGCTTGGTAGGCCTGGTGGTTGATCCGGCTACCCTATCCAATGCAGAGATTACAGAGGAGCTTCTTCCATCCGTCATCTACGCACTTTCAGACCAGCCGGAAACGGAATTTAACTTTTCTTCATTATTTGAAGAGCTAGTGATCGGTGGTAATAGTTTAGGAATAGGTAGCTTGTTTCAAAGCTTTGGTAATCTGGATGCATCCACCCTTCTTAAGGATGGAGCGAATCAGGTCGCAGAGCATGTATTATTCTGGAGATATCTTGAGGAGCACTTTTCCGCGTATACTTCGAAAGAGGATGAATTAAAGAAGCGAAAACCCTCTTCACTTATCTACGAACAGGAATATCTACTATCAGGCAAGAGATCGGATCTGGATAATCTATCCTCTGTAATATCTAAAATAATTCTTTTAAGAACACTTCTTAATTTCACCTCAATATTAGGAGACAAAGCGAAATGGTCAGAATCCAAAGCTCTGGCTGCTACTCTGGTTGGCTTTACCGGCCTACCTATCTTAGTCTCAATTACTCAGACGATTATTATGATATTACTAGCCTTTGCAGAGGCGTTAGTAGATACCAGTGCATTACTTATGGGCAAGGAAGTTCAGTTCATAAAAAAGAAGATTAACTACAGTGCTTATGAATTAATCCATCTGAATCGTATGAGTATTCAAGCAAAAGCCGCCTCCTATCCTGAGAAAGATAGTGGTTTCTCTCTATCCTATAAGGGATATGTAAGCATATTTCTATTAATTAAAAATAAGAAGGACTTAAGCTATCGATCCATGGATTTAATCCAGGAGAATTTAAGAATGCGATATGAAAACACCTTCTCCTTCGCAAATTGTCTCTATGGTTTCGATGCAAAGGCAAAGTTTATTACAAAACAAAAATTTATATCCCTAGCAGTCTTACAAAAATACATTAATCACAATAATAATTTTGAATATACGATTCAAGCCGGTTATAGCTATTAGCAAAGATACATAGATCGCTAGTGGTTCGGGATGTCCGCTCTTCTTATAGTTTCTAAACCATTCTTTTATCATATCTATTAACAAATCAAAAATACCTCTCTCCAAGAAATCATTTGCTTATACATTAAAATAGAAGAACGGACATCCCGGATCATTAGTTAAGTATTATTTATATATAATTAGAAAATGTGGAAATCGGAAAGAAATTAGGAAGGGGCTGTGGATAACATCTTTCTATGGGAAGGAGAAAAGCGCTCATGGATATTAATAAGCATCAGAACCATCATAAAATACTTGGAATTCGTGGCAAAGGATCCTTAACGATAGAAGCAGCCCTGGTGTTACCGTTGTTCACATTCTTTATTGTCGTCTTTTTGTATTTTATCCAGTTATTCATGGTACAGGAATATATCCAGAGAGTAATAACAAAAACGGGACTATCTCTGGCAAAAACGGCCTATGTCTATAACGACTTTAGATCAATTCTGGATAATTCGGATCTGGAACTTATCACAACTGGACTGGATATCTTAATTCCGGACTTGAATTTGATTGATGAAGAATTAGACCTCAGCTTAACTGAGACGATAAAAGCAGTTGGAGAGGGAACCATAGTGAAAGCCCTTGTTAAGAAAGAACTGGATACGGATTGGATTAATTCCTCCTGTATTCAAGATGGGTTTGATGGGATCAGCTTTTATTACACCAAGGTTTTGGATGAAGAAGACTGCATCGATATTATTGTCCGATATCGAATTAGAATACCCATTCAGATCTTTGGTATATCCGATATTAAGACCCATCAGAGGGTAAAGTTGAGAGGTTGGACAGGATACCGCATACCCCCTCAGTATTCGGTTGTGACAGAAGACTCAGAAACCTCCGAGACAACGGTATATATTGCAGAGACAGGAACCGTTTATCACAAACGGGCGGATTGTTCCCATATAAGTTTAAGTATCAAGAAGATTTCTGGTGTTCCTATCACAGAGAGAAATAAAAATGGAGCAATTTATTATCCTTGTGAGAGTTGCTGTAAGGGCGAGTTATCAAACACGGCAAGTTATTATATAACGGATTATGGTGTTAAATATCATTTTAAACAAGACTGTTCGGGATTGAAAAGAACTGTTCGAGAAGTACCTTTCTCTGAGGTATCTGGTAGGACAGCATGTCAACGTTGTGGGCAATAAAAGGAGGTAGAGGTATGCTTGATTTATTAATAAAAGCAGTCTTAGGTGGTTTGCTATTGCTTACGGCTATTCAAGACATCCGTAACAAAAGTATCAGCACCTGGATTCTATTAAGTGGTTTGGTGCTTGTTGTAATAGGTGTACCCTTTACAAGCTCTCTTAGTCTGCTGGACCGCGGATTGGGTCTGCTCACCGGATTATCGGTTATGGGTATCAGTAAAGCAACCGGAGGAAAGATTGGTATGGGAGATGGCATGTTACTCTGTATAAGCGGTATCGGACTTGGCTTTTGGAATAACATTGAGCTATTTGCAATTGGTTTGTTTCTTGCAGCCATTGTATCCATTGTGCTTTTGATTATGAAGAAAGTAAATCGAAAGCATAGCATCCCTTTTGTTCCTTTTTTGTTTATGGGGTATCTAATTATATTCATGATATCAAAGCCTTGGGCCGGACTATTCTAAAACAAGGAGGGCTTGTATGAAGGGTTATAAGCTTAAGAGGGCAAAAGCAAGCTTTACAATAGAAGCCGCTCTGATAATGCCAATCGTATTATTTGTAATCGTAGCATTAATTTATACTTCCTTTTATCTCTATGATTGGTGCAGGTTGCAGGCAATAGCGGATATCGCTTTACATAAAGCAGTTGTAACAATAAAGCACGAGGCCGATTTTAATACCGGAAGAGTGGATTATGAACATATTAATGACAGAGGTGTATTTTTCCGAATTGCAGGTAGTAGTAGACCGGATGAAGACAAAACTAGAAACTATCTAACGAAAGAGTTACAGAGAGGGTTTTTTTGTACCGAGATAAGGGATGTTCAGGTTACCATAGAGAAACGAAATATTACGGTACACATAAGCGGCGAATTTAATGTACCCATGAAAGGAATTATGGAATATGTGGGATCTCATAAAAGGATGGAGGTTACGGTAGACAGTCCGACTCATGACCCAGCAGAGCTTTTGCGTATGATGGATGTTATTATGGAAACAGGAGAGAAGATTAAGGGATTGAATCAGTTGATGAATTGGATCGATCAGAAGAGTAATAATTGATGTTGAGATAGAAACAGCATCAAGTGATTAGTGATTGGATCAGAAGAAAATAATGAACTAATGATTCATGAAAATCATTGGGAAACAAACAAATTAGCATAAACATCGGTTGGTAGGAGTTGTAAAGATGAAGGTGGAATATAAAAAGGATTTACGCCATAATTACATGATAATTACAAAGGATTCAGGTGGAGAGGAAGAAGCCTATTGCATCAAAATGCTGAAGGCCGAAGGATTGGAGGGGGTATTGTCTCTGGAGCAAAGATCCATAGATAATCAGATTACTTACTATTATGACATAACTTCAAAACAAGCGATTAATAATATATTTGAAAAGACGGCATTAACCTATGACAGGCTTCAAAAACTATTCCTGTCTATGGCCGAAACGATAGAAAAAACATATGAATATTTGCTTAATGAAAACTCATTTGTAATAAGTCCGGAAATGATATATATGGATCTTACTTCGGACGAGGTTTATCTATGCTATCTGCCAGGCTTTCAAACCGATATTAAGGAACAGATGAGCACCTTAATGGAATACTTCATGAACAAGGTAAATTATAATGACAAAGAGGCCGTTCTTCTTGTTTATAATCTCTATTCGGTAGGCAAGGAGGAGGGATTTACCTTTGATCATCTGATTAGGATATTAAAATCGGATAACCATACTTTAGAGAGTCATAAACATAAGAGTCCCAACACCGAATGGAAGGACGAGACAATTAAAAACATTGATGATACTCAGGGATTTGTAAATTTGAATGAAACAACAAGATCCAAATCTGATACAGCACTTGCATCAAAACAGAGACGAGGTTCTGAGGCACAGTTTGTATCACAACAAAAACCTGGTTCTGAAATACAGGATTCATCAAGACAAAAACCAATCTCTGGGATACAACATCCGTTAAAACAAAAGCTAGGTAATGTTAGGCAGCTTCTACCAAAGCCAAAATCATGTCGTGAAATACAGCCTCAACTAAAATCCAACTCAATGAATAGGGTAAAGACAAACATGAGCCAACCACCAATAATGATGGAGAAGGTAACCAGCGAACAGGATATACCATGTTACCCCTGGACAACTTATCTATATACCGCTATTAGTGGTGTCGCATTATTTATTTTGGTTCAGATCAGTGTAAAAGAGAAATTAATCTATACCTCTCTTGGTAATCGGATTGATCTTAGCAAGCTAGTTGCATTTGTATTAATACTGTTTTGTATAGAAGGTTACCTTTTAACGATTATATGGGGTAAGAAGAGACGGATTAGCAAAATTATTACAAAGCAGGAATATATGGACCCTAGATCAGATACAGTATTAAGCTATAGTCCTAAGAAAGAAATGAAATGGAAGAAAGACTATGATGACAATATGACCACTGTAAAAAGGTATGAGGTTATAGAATCTACACCAGAACCAGGACCAGAACCAGGACCAGAATCAAAACTAGAACCAGAATTAGAATCAGAGCCAGCGGGTAGATTACATGGTCAGATATCTACGCAAGAAGAGGTATCCAATCCGACCTGCTTATTAAGTACAGAGGAAACTCCAGCCTACTGTTACCTTAAGCCTACGGATGAGACGATATATGAAACCATTGCAGTGGATAGCTTTCCGTTCTTTATCGGTAAATTAAAAAAGAATGTGGATTACTGCTTGAAGAAGGAGGTAGTCAGTAGATATCATGCTAAGATTACAAAGGAGCAGGATCAATTTTATATAACCGACCTTAATTCAACCAATGGTACATTTGTTAATAAGACTGCAATACCAACCTATCAGCCCAAAGAAGTAGTGGAAGGGGATGAGATTGCTTTTGCTAATATCAGATATCGGTTTATGATCTACGAAAATGAGAATCAGACGTCTGGTGAATGGCTATCCACATCTGTAATATAAACAAATAAAGCAGGATCAAAATAAAGAGAAAATAGTGATAAATATAGGCCATGAGCTTCCAAATTGTATTATGATAAGGGAAGCTTCATGGCCTTCTTATAGGTAAATAAAGACTATTCCTATGATTTATCGGTATGGTTGGAATTAGGATTGTAAATAATGGGAGTTAGGTGGTACAATTGTTGTAATTATAGTACAATAGAACAATACCTGAGGTAATATTATTTTGAGAAATGGGGTATCAAGGTGAAGCAATATGTAATGGCGCTGGACCAGGGAACAACGAGTTCCCGTTGTATCATTTTTGATAAACAGGGGAATATAAAAAGCATTGCACAAAAAGAGTTTACTCAGATTTATCCGAAACCCGGCTGGGTGGAGCATAATCCGATGGAGATATGGTCTTCGCAGATTTCTGTTGCAACGGAAGCAATGGCAAAATCAGGTGTAGTAGCAGGTGAGATTGCCGCCATCGGTATCACCAATCAAAGAGAGACTACGATTATCTGGGACAGGCATACTGGGCAACCAGTTGGTAATGCCATTGTGTGGCAGTGTCGCAGAACAGCAGGAATGGTTGAAGAGTTAAAGAATAAAGGGCTTGATTCCTATATCAGAGAAACAACCGGTCTTCTTCCGGATGCTTATTTTTCAGGAACTAAGATCGCGTGGATTCTGAATCAGGTCCCTGGAGCAAGAGAAGAAGCTGAGAAGGGAAATCTACTTTTCGGTACCGTAGATACCTGGCTTATCTGGAATCTCACCAAAGGTAGAGTTCATGTAACCGATTATACCAATGCATCCAGGACCATGTTATTTGATATAAATAAGTTGGAATGGGATCAACGCATTCTAGATGAACTAAATATACCGACGTCCATTCTGCCACAGGTGAAACCCTCTAGTTCAGTCTATGGATATTCGGATCGTTCCCTCTTTGGAGAAGAGATTCCAATCAGCGGGGCAGCAGGGGATCAGCAGGCGGCCTTATTCGGACAGTGCTGTTTTAACAAGGGTGAGGTTAAGAATACCTATGGAACCGGCTGTTTTATGTTGATGAACACGGGTCATGAACGGGTTTTATCAAAGAACGGGCTTCTTACCACAATCGCAGCAGGAACCGATAATAAACCGGAATATGCCCTGGAGGGCAGCGTGTTTGTGGCAGGAGCAGCGATACAATGGCTTCGGGATGAGCTTCAACTGATTCGTACCGCCGCCGAAAGTGAAAAATATGCCAGAGAGGTAGAGAATACCAATGGAGTCTATGTGGTACCAGCCTTTGCAGGACTAGGGGCACCTTATTGGGATCAATATGCGAGAGGAACGATTGTTGGAATTACCCGAGGATGTAACCGTAATCATATTATCCGGGCAACGCTGGAATCCATTGCCTACCAGACCTTTGATGTTCTTAAGGCTATGGAACAGGATCTAAAAACCAACCTATCTGCCTTAAAGGTAGATGGCGGAGCCTGTGCGAATCGATTTCTTATGCAATTTCAGGCAGATATTCTACAAGCAGAAGTTTATCGCCCGAAATGTATAGAAACAACAGCTCTTGGAGCTGCATATCTGGCTGGACTTGCAGTTGGTTTCTGGAAGGATAAGAATGAGATTCGAAGTAATTGGTCTCTATCGGAGACCTTCCAGCCTTCTATAACGAAGGAACAAAGAGATATTATGATACAAGATTGGCAAAGGGCAGTAACCCGTTCCTTTGACTGGGAACGATAGAAATAAGCAGTAAAGGATAATCGGATGAGAATTGTAGATGGGCTAATATATCAACTAAACAACAAAGGCTTCAACAAGATAAGTGTCAATGTGCAAGGGCTATATTTATTTTACTTGCCAGATAATACAGAATTGGATATTGTCCTATTGTTCCATGCACCTTCCGGATATGAGCTATCCGCAGAAGAATATCCAGCGATTCTATCCAGTATTAAAGAAAACTTTTCCTCTGGAGGATTTTCGACGATCCGTTTACTGAGCATAATATTTACCCGAGCACCAGAGAGGTCCAGAAAATACTGCCTAGAGCAGGATGATCATTGGATCATAGATTTAAACGAACGAAAATTAATAATATTTGATAATCAAACTGCAGAATTTTTTGGGTTAAAGCAGGATTTAGAGTATTTATTGGAAAATGATCGCTTTAGTACGGACATGCATTTGGCACGGGAGAGAGATCCTCAGAGCAGTACCAATCCAAGTACAGGCCATACTCACAGAAGAGGTTGGATGACTTTATTCAACACAATCCTAATAGCATTCAATTTGATTATCTTTTTGGTTATTAACCATACGGGTTTGTTTGGTGAAACGGAAACTCTAATGGAGCAAGGAGCCCTTTCCTGGCGATTTGTGAAGGAAGAGGGGGAGTATTACCGTGTACTAAGCTCAATGTTCCTACATTCCGATTTTCCACATCTAATGAATAACCTGCTAATCTTATTTTTTGTAGGAGATAATCTGGAACGGGCAGCTGGAAAGCTAAAGTTTCTGATGATATATTTTGGATCAGGAATTATTGCAGGCATTACTTCCATCAGTTATAATATGCTTAAGGATCAGAATGTACTTTCGGTAGGGGCCTCTGGTGCTATCTTTGGTGTCGTGGGGGCTATGCTATATATACTAGTAGTAAATAAGGGACGACTGGAGGATATTAGTAGCCGACAGATTTTATTGTTTACAATATTCAGCCTATATGGAGGGATTACCAGTGTAAATATCGATAATGCAGCACATATTGGAGGCTTTGTTGCCGGATTGGTGCTTGCAGTTTTGTTATACCGAAAGAATAAGAAGACGAATTGATACAGACATGCAAGAAAGATACGTAAGGGATCAGGAGGATAGGAATAATCATGAGAATAAATATCTATTATGGTGGTAGAGGGTTGATTGAGGATCCGACGCTTTATGTAATTAGTAAACTGACTGCTGTTCTGGAGGAGCTTAGGGTTCAGGTCATCCGATATAATCTATATGAAGATAAGAATGGGATTGCAGTGCTACCAAAGACTTTGAAGGAAGCGGATGCGGTTATTCTGGCGGCTTCGGTAGAGTGGATGGGCATTGGTGGATTAATGCAGCAGTTTTTAGATGCCTGCTGGCTTTATGGGGATAAGGATCGCCTCAGTAAGCTTTATATGATGCCGTTAGTTATGGCAGGTACCTGCGGAGAAAGAGAAGCAGAGCTTACTTTAATAAAATCTTGGGAGATTCTTGGTGGGATACCTTGCGGTGGTCTGTGTGCCTATGTAGAGGATCATGTTGAATTTGAAACCAATTTAGATTATTCCAGAATAATAGAAAATAAGGCAGAGGAATTCTATCGTATCATAAATAAAAAACTGAAAATGCTACCTGTTAGTAATACTGCAATTAAACAAAACATCCTACGGAGCAATTCAATCGTTTTAACTCCTCAGGAAAGTGAGCAGTTGTCGATGTATGTTTCGGACGATGCTTATGTTAAAAAACAGAAAGAGGATATTGAAGAGCTTGCTCAGATTTTTAAAGATATGATGGACAATGGTGAA
>CAYMLE010000083.1:10375-12137 GCA_964391115.1 uncultured Herbinix sp.
AGAAGCAGAATCAGGTCAGGAGTTCCTAAAAAATCTAAAGGATAATTTTCACGCACTGGATGATTTTGTGGCCTCCTACGCCATAACCCTCTCTGATATTAAGAAGACGTTAGTAGTTGAGATAAATGGAAAACGACTAAAATGCTATTATGGTGAAAAACCGGATGCAGATGTAATCGCTAAAACGACTCATGGGGTAATGAATAAACTAATTCTCGGTCGAATAACCTTCCAGGGAGCATTTATGTCCGGAGAGTTGACGGCAAAAGGAAACTTTAAAACGCTCCGGACCTTCGATCAGGTGTTTCAATTTAACGTATTATAACAATTAAGAAACAGGTAATAGCAACGTGAAGCACGTAAGCATATCATCTGAGCTTACACTAACCGATCCATAATGAAGTTCAATTATTTTCTTAACGACAGCGAGACCAATACCGGATCCACCTTTCTTATAAGTAACAAAGGGTTGAAAGATATTATTAATCTCATCTTCTGGAATGGGAAGTCCATTATTGCTAATTTGAATGGATAACTTAGGTAGGATATCGTTCTTGCCAGATAGATAACTTAATTTGATGTTTATAAAGTTACCTGGAAGCGTTGCTTCAAAAGCATTCTTGATTAAATTAGATAAAACCTGCTTAATCTTCCCGGAATCGCAGGAGTAGGATTGAAAGAACCCCTTACAGTCTTCCTCAACCGTCATGGAAAGGTCAATCATCTTATGGGCGGCTTGGGGCATAAATGAATTTGTTACATTATCGATGAGGGAAATTAAATCTTGGTCTACTCTATGTATTGTATTATAGGTATTCAACTGGGAAGCTTCGGCCATCATATGTTCCATATCGCCGACAAGATCAATAAGCTGTGCCCAGTATTTAAAATCTTTGGATTCAGGATGCTTTGTTTCGATATACTGAAGTGTACTCTTCATCAGGGAAAGTGGGTTACGAAGTTCATGAATAAACATGGAGGTTGTATTCTTATAATCAGTAATGATGGTTTGAATCGCCGTTTCAATTAGAGAATTCTCTTTGACTAAACTGGCTATGGTATCTGAATTTGCAATTGGACTCATGGATGTTCCCCTTTCTAAACATGTGGTTTACCTAACGTTATATTGTATTAAAATGAACTTACAGAAAATTAACAGAAAGAAAGCATATAGACTTTTAATCATTTAACAAGCATATTAATAATATTATCAAAAATTGGTAAAATTTGCAATATAAAATTGGAGGTGCTACTATGAATCAATGTATTTTTTGCAAAATTATTGCTGGAGAGATACCCTCTGCAACCGTTTATGAAGATGAATACTTTAAAGCAATCTTAGATATTTCACCGGCAGCGAAAGGCCATGTTATCATCCTACCGAAAAAGCATTCTGCTGATTTATATGAACTAGATGAGGAGACCGCAGCATTGGCCCTGAGAACGGCACAGAGAATTGTCAAAGCCATGAAGGAGGAGTTGGGGTGTGATGGAATTAATATGCTCCAGAACAATGGGGAGGCAGCAGGACAAACCGTATTTCATTACCACATCCACCTGATTCCTAGATATAAGAATGACCAGCTAAGCTTGACCTGGGTACAAGAAAAGTATGGTGAGGGAGAAGCAAGAGCATTGGCAGAGGCCATATTAAAACGGATATAAGCTTTAAGTCGCGTTAGTTAAAGAAAGAATTAAGAGAAACTAAATCAGAAAGAATGGATAGAGAAGACCGATATCTTTTTGATCATAATGATATAAA
>CAYMLE010000084.1:0-12105 GCA_964391115.1 uncultured Herbinix sp.
TTTACATTTCCGAGGTTGAAGCGACCTTCAAAATCTGTGGATGTTCCGTTGTCCGGTTCTATAATTTCATCCCGTTCGACCTTCATAATCAGACTTCGAGCACCCTTATGGCTCGTTATGTAGGTCGGGTCTCCCGACATAACATATCCAACGATCTGATTCACAGGGTTATATCCCTTCTCTGTAAGGGCTGAATAAACGGAATGAATCACCTCGCTAACTACTACTTCGGTATCCTTCATCACTTTAAAATACTGTGTATTGTTATTCGATTTCTGCATTGCTTCACTTCCTTCTCCCATCAATTCATGGTAAGTCCCTACGATACATCCAATAGGATTATTTTGCTATTAATACTATATTAATATATTTGTGCAAAAAATTCAATGAGATATTTCACAAAGCAGAATTTCTTCCGTCAAATCACCAACAACACGAACTGGAAGATTTTGATTTGCACAATCCTCATTACCTTCAAATGCCAGTTTCAAATATCTTTCATTATGGCCAATTTGAAAGATTTTTCCCTCTAGGGAGAATTCTTCTTCAACAAGGATTCGTTCTATTTTTCCCATAAACAATGCTTTATATTCCTTAGACATCTCCTCCGCCAGAGCAATTAGCTTATTGCTTCTTTGATGCTTAATCTCATCCGGAACTTGATCCACCATAGCTGCTGCTTTGGTACCCTCCCGTTTCGAATATTTAAACACATGGATCTGGGAAAACCCAACCAAACGAACAAATCTCAGAGTTTCCAAAAACTCCTCTTCGGTTTCACCAGGAAAGCCTACTATGATATCGGTTGTAAAAGCAGGATTCTCAAAATATCGCTTTAATAGATGTACCTTGTCAAGATACTCCCCAGCGGTATACTTACGATTCATCCTCTGAAGGACCGAATCGCATCCACTCTGAAGTGATAGGTGAAAATGGGGGCAGAACTGTTTTACCCCTACAATAACTTTAACGAATTCTTCTGTTATAATCCTTGGTTCAAGAGATCCAACTCGTATACGCTCGATTCCAGGAATTTGAGCAATCTTAACGATCAAATCAGCTAGAGGCATTATATCTTCATCCTCATCGGTCAGCCGGTCTGTACCGTATGAAGATAGATGAATCCCGGTCAGTACATATTCCTTATAACCCTTGGCTGCTAATATAGAGATTTCCTCCAGAATATCGTTCTCCTCTCTACTTCTTACTCTTCCCCGAACATAGGGAATAATACAGTAGGAACAAAAACGATTACAGCCATCCTGTATCTTTATAAATGCCCTGGTCTTCTCCATGGTAGAGCCCATGGACAATTCCTCATATTCCCTCTCAGCATTGATATCGGTAATCAATTCTTCCTTCTGTCTGCTATCTTGATATCGCTCCACCATGGTAACAATATCCGACTTTCTATTATTACCAACCACCAGATCTACGGCACTATCCTTAATAAGCTCTTCCTCGGCCGATTGAACATAACAACCTACTGCTGCAATTACCGCTTCCGGATTTCTCTTCTTAGCCTGATGAAGCATCTGTCTGGATTTCCGATCGGCAATATTCGTTACGGTGCAGGTATTCACCACATACACCTGAGCTATCTCTTTAAAATCCACGATTTCATAACCTGCCTGCACAAACATTCCCCTCATAGCTTCTGTTTCATAGGAATTAACCTTGCAACCCAGGCTTAAAAACGCCGCTTTTTTCTTCATCGTTATTACTTATCCTTTCTAGTACAATCTGGAAGTTCCAGAATATAAATGTAGTTAAAAAATAATCAATATATGCTCAAATATTTTCCTTATTATGTAAACTTTTCTCCTACCTATACAACTTTTCCTCATTTTTTTATGTACTTTGTATATTGACTTTTAAATTGCTAAAATATAGTATATACATATACTGAATAAAGGAGGAGTAGTTACTATGAAAACTGTAAAAATATCTCTAAATTCAATTGATAAGGTAAAAGCTTTCGTTAATGATGTTACTAAATTCGATTCTGATTTTGATTTAGTTTCTGGGAGATACGTTATAGATGCAAAATCAATCATGGGTATCTTTAGCCTTGATTTATCTAAAGTTATCGATTTAAACGTCCACAATGACGAGAAACTAGAACAGATTCTAGCTATATTAAAGCCTTATATCGTTGATTAATGCATTACGAATGTGCTTACCCGGAGTTGTCCATTGGACAACTCCTTTTTTTGTCTAATCTACTTGAATGGTCTCCACCGTATTAATCGCTGTCTCCATCAGTTCATCAATCTTCTCCTCCAGTAGCATCTCAGAATGACGAATGGTCTTACGATTTGGCTTCGTAACAGGATGTTTTGCCACAAATATCGTACAACAATCCTCAAAGGGCAATATGGAGGTCTCAAAGGTATCAATTTGCTCTGCAATATGAACAATATCCTTCTTATCAAAAGCAATCAAAGGGCGGTATACAGGTAACGTGCAAACCTCATTAGTAGAAGCTAGGCTATGCATCGTCTGACTAGCAACTTGTCCGATACTCTCTCCCGTCACAAGTCCGAGACACCCTTCCTGTTCAGCAAGCTTTTCAGCAATTTTCATCATATATCTGCGCATGATAATCGTCAGCTCATCATGAGGGCATTTATCATAGATATGAAGCTGAATATCTGTGAAATTAACTACAAACAATTTCATTGGCCCAGTATATTTTGCAATCTTAGCTGCTAAGTCTACAACCTTCTGTTTTGCTCTATCGCTGGTATACGGCGGTGCGTGAAAATAAGTAGCCGCCATGGATACTCCTCGTTTTGATATCATATAACCGGCAACGGGGCTGTCGATTCCACCTGATAACAACAGCATCGCCTTACCATTGGTTCCTACCGGCATACCACCAAGTCCCGGTATGTTTATGGAATAAACGTAGGACTGTGTTCTTACTTCAACTGTAATACGGACCTCTGGATTATGGACATCAACCTTTAGTTCTGGGAAACGTTTTAGTAGATATGCTCCCATCTCAATACAAATTTCTGGTGAGGTCATCGGATACTTTTTATCTGCCCTCTTTGCTTCCACCTTAAAGGTAAAATTCCGATCCGGATACATCTTCTCCACATAATCTCCGACCTCTTGGGTTAATGTCTCCCAATCAGTACCATTAATTACAACTACAGGACAAATCGAAGAGATTCCAAACACTCTCTTAATGGCTGCGATCGACTCCTCATAATCATAATTCTCAGGACATTCAACAAAGATTCTGCCCTGTTCTCTGCTAACCATATATTCGCCAAGTGGTCTGAGGGCATCTTTAACCCGATCCCTCAAGGCGTTCTCAAATAGATAACGATTGTTACCCTTCAAACCAATTTCTGCGTATTTTAATAAAAATGCCTTAAACATTCTTTTCCTCCCTGGATTTTCAACTTATCACACTTGTAGGATATTCGAATCACCAAAAACTGTGATTACTCTTATCTTTTCATTTATTTAAATTTCTATTAATGTACCTTTGCAGGCCACTACTTTTCAAGCTATTACTTGGCTATCTACCCTACTTCTAGGCTATCTACGCGTATACCTGCGAAGAATCGGAACTAGCTCCTTCATCTGTGCCAGGGTATAATCGATCTCCTCCTCCGTTGTCTGATCGGACATGGAGATACGAAGAGTGGAATCCATTAAAAGCTTCGGTAATCCAATGGCTGATAAGGTTACGCTAGGTTGGGGATGATGGGAGCTGCAGGCGGATCCAGCTGATACATACACTCCCTTATCTTCTAGGGCATGTAGGAGTACCTCGCTTCGGATTCCTTCAAAGTTAACACTGACGATATGGGGGGCTGTCTGTCTGATCAGCTCTATCTCATAATCGCTGGTTATCTCCTTTGGTAGGCCATTCACCGTAGCCCCTTCGATAGTCGTAATTTTCTTGATAAACCTCTGCTTCAGTCGATACATCTTCTCTTGTTTCGTTTCAAAATCAATATATAGCTCTGCTACAGCCTGTCCAAGACCGGCTATGGCAGGAACATTTTCTGTACCGGAACGCAATCCCCTCTGATGACCACCACCAAATACTACTGGATTAACACGGACCTTAGCATTTATATATAGAGCACCGCTTCCCTTGGGACCATGAATCTTATGTCCACTAATCGTCAACAGATCGATTCCCTCCCGCTTGGGATAAATTCGATATTTGCCAAAGGCTTGAACTGCATCCACATGAAAGAGGATATCCTTCTTTCTACTTTTGATTTCTTCCGCTATCTCCTGAATGTCCTGTACAGCACCAATCTCATTGTTCACATACATTATGGAAACCAGCAGGGTATCTTCCCGAATCATCTCATACAATTTATCCTTAATCAATTTACCAGTCTCATCGACCGGTGCAAAATCGATTTGAAAGCCATTTTCCTCAAGAAAGCACAGTGGCTGATGTACCGAAGGATGCTCAATTCTAGTGGTAATAATGTGCTTGCCCCTACGTTTGTTTGCTAAGGCAGTACCGATTAACGCTAGATTATTGGATTCTGTTCCACCGGAGGTGAATACGATTTCCTTTGGCTCAACCTTCAGACTATTGGCGATGATCTGAGCTGCTTCCTTCATATAATTCTCCGCATTCATACCAATTCGATGCATGGAGGAAGGATTCCCATAATCCTCATACAAAACCTTCACAACCTGGTCCCTGACCTGATCCGTTACCCTCGTTGTTGCTGAATTATCTAAATATACTTCCATATCCTTCGTTCCCTCAATTGTTTATAAATTATTTATTGTCTTACTCTAATCTTGTCATTATAGTATCGGCGTCTTAAGTCTTTAAACATAAAACGATAAAGTGTGTGCATATAAATCGGATGGCAAAGACCATCATAATTCTATATTTACTCTTTTATCAAAGAACTATTCGTTATGAATTTACATCATGCTTAATTCGTTACTCATACCATTCGAAAAGCATGCCCACGGACTTTTACTTCAACTTTACCATTGTATCATAGTTCCTCAAGGTTTGGAAATATTTTTATTGAAATAAGAATACACCGTTCTATTTTTCTCTAATATTTTTAGGATTTGATAAGGATTTATGCTCATTTCACCTGTATTTGCCTGAACGTAGATACCCATATGCAGATGAACATCAAAGTTCCCAATTGTTCCTTCTTCGCCATAACCGGAATCTCCCATAAACCCCAACAGCTGTCCGGCTATAACCGTATCGCCTGCTTTCACATTCGGTGCAAAGGAATCCAAATGGGCATAATAAAAGTACCCTCCCTCAGGAGCTCTTACCCCAATTCGCCATCCACCTTGCTCCAGCCAGCCCAGGTTTTCGATTACGCCATCCGTAATACTGATCACGGGATAATACCCTCGCGTATTATTGAGAGCCATCAGATCCGTTCCTTCATGTCTCCTTTTACCTCCATAGCTACGAAGACCATTCCAGGTATCCACATAGGATATATCCGCCTCTCCATCCATAAGCTTGGGTACCGGAAAATACTCTAAGTCCAGTAAAATCCCTCGGTAATAATCATATAACTCCGCATAAAAGCTAGTCACAGCGACCTTAGTCATCCCTCTTAGAAAGGCTTGTTCTGTAACGGTGGCTTTGTCTAATCCATGAAAATCATTTGCCAGCATAGAATATGCAAGATAACCAATCGGATCCATATAGGGATAACCCTTAAGCTCGGGATGCTTATTTAGTAGCCGCTGCATTCGATATTCTGATTGATTTAGAATAGTTACATCTAGCTCCATAGCTCGCATTGCATCATAGTTTATTCCAGTATGTAGGATCTTGTTCGCCATTACATCAGCCTGAAGCTTTTGGATTTCATAAATGGAAAGGAAGGCGGTAATTAGGATAAGTACTCCGTATATCAACATACTGATGGCAGAATATTTGTTTATGGCATTATTTTGATTATTTATCACTTTAGATTTACTATTTATCGCTCTATATTTACTATTTATCGCTCTGTATTTTTTATTTGGAGTTCTATGTATTTGATTTGTGGTTCTATGTTTATGATTTATCACTCGATTTTTATGACTTTTAGTTCTATACTTCCCTATTGTTAACGAATGCTTCATTCAATTCTCCTTAATCATTCATACAACTATGAAGAAAAGCCAATATCTATGGCTCTACATGGCTTAACAAGTCTATGTTCTCATGTCTTTTACAAGTCTATAGGGTTTTGTATACTATTTACTAGTCTTCGGCTTTGCTTTGTATGTTCTCCGTAAGACTATGCACACTAGTCCTATTTAAAAAAGAAATGTGACACATAATTATATGATAGAGACAAAGGAAATATAACAGATAAGTGCATGACACAACCGAATAATCCGGTATATGGCATGCACTTATATTATGGTACAGCCGGCATCCTTGCCGGTAAATATGAATCAGGTGACGTTAATTCGAATCGCCAAAGATAAACTCATGAAGGCCTTTTACATTAGCATCCCAATCAGGAATTAATACATCTAATCCACGAACCTTAACATTATCGGTAAATGTACCATCCATTGGAAGTCTCAGCTGATCCATCTTTAGGGTTCCCATATCAATAAAGCTATTGAGAAGTAATTCAAAATTCTTGCTATCAATATCCGTCGTAATCATAGGAAGGATACCAACCATCATACCAGCCAATTCTACCTTGTTTTGAGTCTTATATTTATCAAAGATCGCTTCTAACACGATTCGATGACGCTCTGTCCGGCCATAGTCATTATTTTGACCATTGATCGTGGCTCTTTTTCGAACACGAGAATAACCCAAAACCTGATTTCCATTCATCATATTCTTACCCGCAACTACGTTACGGTATTGGGGTTTCGAAATATAATTCGTATTATTAAGGTAACGTGCTTCTGATGATGTTAATTCAATTTCCAGTCCACCCAGCTTATCAATTATCTTCTCAAAACTCTCGAAGTTAACCATGGCACAGCCGTTGAGACGAATATCATAGTTCAGAGCAATGGTTTCATATAAGAGATCAAGACCACCCTTTTCATAGGCTGAATTCAGCTTATTCTCCTTATAACCAGGAATCTGTACCAGAGTATCTCTCATGAGAGAAGTCAATTTCACTTCCTTACTCACAGTATTTAAGGTCGCAATAATGATAAGATCTGTTCTTCCCCTAGAAGTACCGGAGCCAATTGCTTCTTCACCAAGCAATAGGATATTATATACTCCTTCTTCCTGTCTACCCTCTCCCGGGTGATCCGACCAGATGATGGTATTCGGATTAATCTCCTCCGCATCCGATTCTATATCCTCCTGATCAAGAAAATCAATATCCTTAGCCTTTACCGGATCCTTCTCGAAGCTTCTGGTCCAGGTTGCCCAGATTTTACCACCTACATCTACGCCCATTCTCATTAACAGCTTATTACCGGGCTTAGTAAAACCTAGAAAGCCGGCTAGTATAACCAAACTCAACAGTCCTACTAATACTCCAACCTGTAATTTTTTAGTTCTATTTAATTTTCCCTTTTTTCTTTTACCATCATCCATATTCTTTAGTTCCTCACAGATCTGTTGTGCGAGGGAGTTGTTTATGAGATTTAATGTATCCTCCACTCCTTCTGGCAGATCCTCTTCTGTAATCATTTCGGAATTTATCATTTTGTGATCCATTATAATTGCATCGCTGCTATCCGTCTGATTTTCACCTGATGTAATTTCCATATTATCAGCCTGAACGTCACTAAAGACCTTTTCAAGATTTTTATAGAAATTAGCATTTAATTCAGGATCTAATTCATTCATAAAGTTGTCGTCCTGATTCATACTTATCTCTCCCCAATGTTATATATCTCACGCTCATCTTACAATGACAAATCATACGATAATGTGAGAACTGCCTTACTTTATTTTCTCTGAAATCACCTTTTCCAGGAACTGATATACCCGTATAGTAGAAGGTATATTTAAACTTTCTTCAATGGTGTGTACTCGAGACATATCCGGTCCGATGGATACAATATCGATTCCTGGAAGCTTTTCATAGATCAATCCGCACTCCAATCCTGCATGAATTGCCTGAACGATCATTTCTTTCCCATACATTTCCTTGTGTAACTTCTGCATATGATCTCGTAAAGGGGAATCCTGCTTGTATTCCCAGGCGGGATAATCAGCGCGTACCTCATACTCACCACCCAAAAAGTGGATTAGATACTCTAACTGACTGCTAATAAACTTTTTATAGCTTCCATAGCTACTTCGAACAGCGTCGGTAAACTCCGCCTTGTCTTCTAAAACATGAAATATTCCAAGATTTAAGGAACTTTCCACCAATCCCTCAATATTGGAGCTCATCACCTGAATCCCATTGGGGACGTGAATGAGCATAAATAATATCTTTTCAAAGGATATCGGATGCATGGGATTAAATTCACCATCTCCCAAATCCTCTACTTGGATATTCAAGTCCGGTTCACTCGATGCCATTTCCTTTTGATAAACTGCCATTAGCTCCAAGATTTTTTCTTTCAGTTTCTGATATTCCTTCTCCAGAAACTCTTTCTTGTCGCTATTTTCCTCTTCCAGATTATCTGTAGTAATCATAAGTTCTGCCCATGCTTCACGGGGAATAACATTGTCCTTATAACCACCCTGCATCGTAATAACCTCGTAGGAACAGCTCTCTCTGAGATCAAGCAAAAGACGACCTAATAGCTTAGAGGCATTACCCCTATTATAGATAATATCAATGCCGGAATGTCCTCCCTTTAGGCCACCGATACTAACCTTTACTTTTTTACCGGATGCCTCTACTCTATTGACCGGAAGAGAGCAGGTTGTACGTAATCCACCAGCACAACTTGTCAAAAGGTATCCCTCTTCTTCTGAATCTAGATTAATCATATATTTTGCTGTTAGGGATGAGCAATCCAAAGCATGCGCTCCATGCATTCCCACTTCCTCATCTGTGGTAATTATCGCCTCTAGTCTTGGATGTGAAATCGTATTGTCAGATAAAATTGCCATAATATATGCCACTGCAATACCGTTATCTGCACCCAAGGTGGTTCCATCCGCATGAATATAATCTCCATCCACGATGAGCTTTATCTCATCCTTCAGAAAATCATGGATCGATTCTGTCTTCTTTTCACAAACCATATCCATATGACCTTGCAGTAAAATAGCTGGTTCATTTTCGAAGCCCTTCGTAGCCTCTTTTATCATAATTACATTATTTGACTCATCTTGAGTATACTCTAGTCCTCTCTCTTTTGCAAAGGCTACCAGAAAGTCACTAATTTCTTTTTCATTACCCGATTCTCTCGGTATCTTGGAAATTTGCGCAAAATACTTAAATACTCCCTTATAATCCAATTCTTCCAATCTCTTATCCATCATAGCCCACACATTCCTTTCCTCTAGTTAAAATACATCAGAGAAACCTAAGGTCCTTAGCCTTCTGCTATTGAATCGGTAGCATATGCTGGATAAGTAAAGGGACTTCGCTTTTATCCCTCAATTACTTAGACGATGGACCTTAGGTTTTTGTTTCGTGCAATTATTGTTAATTGAGTAAAAATATTTTAATTTTTGAAGCTATGGATCGGCGCAGGAATTCTTCCACCACGATTAATAAATTTGTCACAGGAAAATTGGCTCACCTTCATAACCGGCGAATAGCCCAGTAATCCACCGAATTCCACTCGATCGCCTACCGTCTTACCGATTACCGGAATAATTCGAACTGCGGTCGTCTTCTGATTAATCATACCGATTGCCATCTCATCTGCAATGATACCAGAGATGGTAGTTGCTTTCGTAGCCCCAGGTATTGCAATCATATCCAATCCTACGGAACAGACGCAGGTCATAGCCTCTAATTTCTCTAGTGTCAGGGCTCCAGCTTCGACTGCATTGATCATACCCTGATCCTCGCTGACTGGAATAAATGCTCCACTTAAGCCTCCGACGAAGGAGGATGCCATAACACCACCCTTCTTAACTTGGTCATTGAGCAAAGCAAGTGCTGCGGTAGTTCCAGGAGCGCCAACATATTCCAGACCGATTTCTTCTAGAATCTCAGCAACGCTATCTCCAACTGCCGGGGTGGGTGCCAGAGACAAATCCACAATACCGAAGGGTACTCCTAGCATCTTGGAAGCCTCCTGAGCCACCAACTGACCAACACGGGTTATTTTAAAGGCGGTCTTCTTAATCGTCTCACAAAGCGTCTCAAAGTCAGCTCCACGAACTGTTTCCAAGGCTTTCTTAACAACTCCAGGACCGCTGACTCCGACATTAATAACAGCATCCCCTTCTGTAATTCCATGGAATGCACCTGCCATAAAGGGATTATCATCGGGTGCATTACAGAATATTACTAGCTTAGCACAGCCAATGGAATCCTTTTCTTTGGTTCGGTCCGCTGTCTGAAGGATTATTTCACCCAAAAGCTTAACCGCATTCATATCGATACCAGTTCTGGTAGAGCCAACATTGACAGAGCTACAAACCCTCTCCGTACAACATAAGGCATCCGGAATGGAACGAATTAATAGCTCATCACTGTTTGTCATAGCTTTTGATACTAAGGCAGAATAGCCACCAATGGAGTTAACTCCAACGGTAGCTGCAGCTTGGTCTAGGGTCTTTGCTATGGTAACATAGTCTTCCGGAGTATGGCAGGCAGCGGCTCCAACCAGTGATATCGGAGTCACAGAGATTCGTTTATTCACAATTGGAATTCCATATTCCCTCTGAATTCTATCACCCACAGATACCAAGTCCTTGGCAACGGTGGTGATTTTATCGTATATTTTCTGATTTAGTTTATCCAAATCTGGGTCGGCACAATCCAGGAGACTGATCCCGAGCGTAATCGTTCTAACATCCAGGTTATCCTGATCAATCATCTTATTAGTTTCGATGACTTCATTTATATTAATCATACAATCGTCTCCTATCTATATTCTGTGCATTTTATCAAAAATATCCTCATGCTGTGCACGAATTGTTACACCAATCTCTGATCCTATCTGCTCTAACTCCACTGCAATTCCCTCAAAACCCTTGGGAGCTTCTGAAGCGTCTACAATCATCATCATATTAAAAAAGCCTTGTACGATTGTCTGGGAGATATCCAGAATATTAACCTGATTATTAGCTAGGTAAGTACAAACCCTTGCAATAATCCCAACTCTGTCCTTACCTACAACTGTTATTACTGTCCTCTTCATGTCCTTACATTCCTTTCGTTAAGGTATTTATCAACATCCCTCTCTGATTCTAAGGGTATTATCCACAAACTTATAATGTCACCAACGGTGATGGAACATCCCGATGAGCAACACTTAATTTAAGAGAGGAAAAATTGCATCCTCGATTAGTAAGCTCGTAGCTTACTGTTTCATAGGCTAATTCCTCATAATTATTATCCTTACTTAAATGAGCTAACAGTATATATCGTAACCTTTTACTAAGTAATTTACTGATTAAATCAGCACTGGATTCATTGGATAAATGACCGCGATTCCCAAGAATTCGTTGCTTCAGATAATAAGGATAGCGCCCCACCATCAGCATATTAACATCGTGATTTGCCTCAATCATCAGCACATCAGCATCATTTAAATTACTAAGTATATAATCATCATACATGCCAAGGTCCGTTGCTACTCCTACCTTATGCCCTTCGGACTGCATCGTATAGCAGACCGGATTGGATGCATCATGGGAGGTTGCAAAGGGATTAACTGCGATGTCATTGATATGAAAGGTTTGGTTTGGTTCGATCGAACGGAATAGCTCCTCCGGAATTTTACCCATTGCTTTAATTCCTTGTATGGATTGGAGCGTCTCATAGGTTCCGTAGATTGGTACATTGTATTTTCTTGCCATTATTCCAAGACCGGATATGTGATCGGAATGTTCATGAGTAACCAGGATACCCTGAAGGGTGTCGGGGTTAATATCGATTCCGTTTAAGCCATTTTCTATTTTCTTTGCACTAACACCGGCATCAACTAACAAATTGGTTTGTCCGCTGCCGACATAGACGCAATTACCACTGCTGCCACTTGCTATACTGCATAATTTCATGT
>CAYMLE010000085.1:0-11945 GCA_964391115.1 uncultured Herbinix sp.
TCCTTTATTCAACTATTTATTTACATGGATGGCCAGATTAGTGATAATTAGCAGAGGCTTTTTAAAGTCTAACAGTCTCATTTCCGGGTGAAATGGATCTTCACTTCTTAATGCTACTCTTCCTGCTAGTGATAATGGGCGATCTATCCATGTATTTAAGATCGGGCCCCCATAGACTTCTGTATTTAATTTACGATAGGCACCGTTTTTTATGTCTGCATTGGGTTTTACTCGAAAGCCTGGATTATCTGTATGAGCAGCCGCTATACGAAAGTTCTGCCCGCTCTCCCAGTCCTCTCCAATTGTAAAAGCAAACAGGGAGGTAGCATATGGTTCGATATAGTATCCTCTTCCTTTCTCTAATTTCCATTCCTCTTTCATATCAAGAGCTGTAAACCCAGCTTGTTTTAAGTATTCTCTGCTTTTCACCACCACATGATAAGGGGAGGTAGCATCATGTATAAATGAAATTAGCTCCCTGGCGCATTCTTTCTCAAGCATTATTCTTCCTCCTGTGTTTAAAAAATTATTAGAATCATTTGAATATGTTCTTATTATAGACCGCCTATTTTCAATAAACAAGTAAGGAATTTTTGCATGACTTTGTTATAGAGAGTATTTCATTAATCATTATGGAATTCAATGAATTTAGAAAAAAGGTTGACAACAGATTAACTATTTAATATAATAACGAACAGATAATGAGAATGAAATTCATTTCCAAATATCAAGAATACATAATACAAGAGGAGAGACATTATGAGAAAAGCAAAGCTTTTAAAATTATGCATATATATGTCAGCAGTAGCGTTATTATTAACAGCTTGTTCTGATGGTAAAAACGCTGGGACCAATAACGTAGAGTCTAGCCAAGCTAATGATGTTAAGGATGATGCTATTAAGGTACAGGCTTCTGAAATATTTAAAGAAGTTGAAATTACGGATTTTTATGGAACAGTTGTAGTACCTGTTAATCCTGAGAGAGTAGTAGTCTTAGACAGTAGATCATTTGAAACGCTGTCAGATTGGGGAATTGAATTGGCAGCAGTACCAAAGGCGGTAATGCCTGCAGATTCTCCCTATGTATCTAATGAAGCTGTATTGGATATTGGTAATCACCGCGAACCAAATCTGGAAATTATTGCGGCCATTGATCCTGAGTTGGTAATCATCGGACAAAGATTTGCTGAATTTTATGATGAGGTAAAAGCTTTGGTACCTAATGCGGTTGTCATAGATCTTGATTTTGACGTATCTGAGGCAGCTGAAAATCCCGGACAAAATTTAGTGGATGGTTTTATTAATTTAACAATTTCTTTAGGAAAGATATTTAATAAGAATGATGAGGCCACACAATTAATTACTGATTTCGAAAGAGCTATTGAGAGTGCTAAGGCGTCATATAATGGAACCGATAAAATGATTAGCGTAATCGTATCAGGCGGAAATATAGGTTATTCGGCTCCGAAATCAGGACGTGTATGGGGGCCGATAGCTGATGTACTTGGCTGGACCTCGGCTTTAGATGTTAATAATTCTTCTTCTGATCATCAAGGCGATGACATCTCCGTGGAAGCCATTGCACAAAGCAATCCGGACTGGATCTTCGTATTGGATCGCGACGCAGCCGTATCCTCTACTACAGACGCGGTACCTGCTCAGGATGTTATTGATAACTCACCTGCTTTACAGAATACCAAAGCAGTGAAAGAGGGCAATATTGTATATGCTCCAAATGATACGTATACTAATGAATCTATTCAAACTTATAAAGAAATTTTTGAGATAATTGCTGACAGCTTAAGTAAGTAACAAAGGAGCATGAGTGTGATAAAGGAGAAAACTCATTTAATAAAAAGGGCTGAGAATATTCAGCCCTTGCATTACAGAGATAGAATATGGACGAAGCAATTCATAGCTGCTGTAATAGTAGTAACCGTTTTGGCTGCTGTATCCTTGTTTACAGGTGTATATGATATATTTAAGCAGGAGGATGGCCTAAGAATGATATTTATTACTCGGATTCCCAGAACGGTAGCATTACTTCTTACCGGAGCGGCCATGTCAATGGCTGGGCTGGTTATGCAGCTAATCACACAAAATCGTTTAGTTGAAGCCACCACAACAGGAACCATTGAATGGGCAGGACTTGGACTTGTTTTCGTATATCTGTTTTTCCCGGCACCTACCTTACTGCTTAGGATGGGAGGGGCGATTTTATTTTCCTTTATAGGAACCATGATATTCTTCCTGTTTTTAAGAAAAATTAAATTACGGTCTTCCTTAATTGTTCCTATTATAGGCATGATGCTGGGAGCAGTCATATCAGCAATTGCAACATTTATTGGATTAGTATTTAATATGAGTCAGAATATTGAAAGCTGGTTTATAGGTTCTTTTTCATCTGTACAAGTCGGCAGATATGAGTATTTGTGGTTAATTATTATAATTACCATTTTAATATTCATATACGCAGACAGATTAACATTAGCGGGTCTCGGGGAGGATGTTGCAACCAGCTTAGGAGTGAATTATAACCGCATTGTCATTTTAGGGACAGGCCTTATTTCTCTTGCAGTCGGTATTGTTGCGGCAGTAATAGGAAACCTACCATTTTTAGGTCTAATCGTTCCCAATATTGTGTCCATGTACAGAGGAGACAATCTTAGAAACAATCTTCCTTGGGTATGTGTCTTAGGTATGGGAACTATAACTGTTTGTGATATTATTTCCAGAGTGATTATTGCACCTTTTGAAGTACCTGTATCCTTAATATTGGGAACATTAGGGGCCGTGGTGTTTATAAGCATTTTGTTGAAAAGAAGGAGATGACGATGAGCCAACTCGTATATACAAGTGATAGAAACAGACCGATCAGAGCTATGTGTACGAATACCAGGTCAGCCAAAGCTTTTCGTACGAAAGCAGAGGAAAGGAATTATTGGATATTATTAACGACCTTTATTCTGTTAG
The DNA here is from genome assembly GCA_964391115.1 of uncultured Herbinix sp. Lineage (GTDB taxonomy): Bacteria > Bacillota > Clostridia > Lachnospirales > Lachnospiraceae > Mobilitalea. The sequence continues at coordinate 2,974 of CAYMLE010000085.1, forward strand.
GGATTATAGCCTCTTATGGTTTATTGGTTTACAATAATCCTGTACCGGTGACATCCCTTTCTTTTATACCTGTTGTTAAAAGAAGAATGGTTGCAATAATTGCCATGATTATAGCAGCCATATGTCAAAGCTTATCAACGGTTGCTTTCCAGTCCGTTACCAATAATAGAATAATAACACCTTCTTTACTGGGATTCGAAGCGCTCTATTCAACAATACAGACGAGTACTATGTTTTTCTTTGGTGCCAGAGCGTTTATCAGTTTAACCAATATGCAGTCTTTCATATTCCAGGTAATAATCATGGTATCAATGTGCCTAATACTCTTTGGATGGTTATTAGCGGGTAAATACGGTAATTTGCAGCTTATGCTATTAGTAGGAGTTATTATGGGAACAGGGCTTAGAGCCTTATCCGGCTTCATGAGAAGACTTCTTGCGCCCTCAGAATTTGATATATTACAAGCCAGATTATTCGGTTCCGTGAATAATGCTGATTCCGGTTATTTTGCAGTAGCAATTCCTCTGGTATTTTTATCATCTGTAATAATCATTGCCCATTCGAAGAAGCTCAACGTCTTATCTTTAGGCAGGGATGTCTGCACATCACTGGGAGTCAGTCATAAGAAAAGCACGATATATATTTTGATTTTAGTATCTGTTTTAATGTCAGTTTCCACAGCCTTGGTTGGTTCGCTTACTTTCTTTGGCTTCCTGGTTGCAACATTAAGTTACCAATTTGCACCGACATATGATCATAGATATATTTTCCCGATGGCACTGGCAATGGGATTTTTGGTATTGACGGCTTCATATTTCTTTATGAATCATGTTTTTAGTGCTCAGGGTGTTGTATCCATTATAATCGAAATGTTTGGTGGTATTACATTTTTAATAGTAATACTGAGAAAGGGTATTTTATGATAAGAATTAAAAATGTAAAAAAGACATATTGTGATGAAGTCCGGATAGGAACTTTAAATATAGAAATTCCTAAAGCCGGGATTACTTCATTAATAGGCCCCAATGGTGCCGGCAAGTCGACCACTCTTCTTATGATTGGCAGACTATTGTCCATGGATGAAGGAAACATAACAGTGGCAAATATGGATGTAGCAGATTCGAAATCCGAAGATTTGGCAAAAGTGTTAGCCATATTAAGACAGGAGAATCATTTTATTACCAGGCTCACCGTTAGACAGTTGGCAGGCTTTGGTCGTTTCCCATATTCGAAAGGCAGACTGACAAAAGAGGATGAGAGGATTATTTCCAAATATATAGACTTTCTTGGTTTAAATGATCTGGAAAACAGGTATCTTGATGAGTTGTCGGGTGGTCAAAGACAAAGAGCGTATGTAGCTATGGTTTTATGTCAGGAGACAGAATATGTACTATTAGATGAACCGCTGAACAATTTGGATATAGCAAGGTCGGTTCAGATGATGGAGCATTTAAGGCATGCGGCAGATGAGTTTGGATGTACGATATTAACCGTTATCCATGATATTAACTTCGCTGCAAAATATTCAGATAGAATCTGCGCTATGAAGGACGGACAGGTTGCTGCCTATGGTACACCGGATGAAATTATGAAGCCGGAGATTTTAACTGATATATTTGAAACGAAAATCGATGTTATTAACGGTCCTTATGGACCGGTTGCAATTTATTAGTAATAACCGGGGTGAAATGTCTCCGGTTTTTTAATTTATAGTTCAACATGCACAGAGTATTATATGTAATCTTATATGATAAAATTCACATATAAAGAAATTGCCGCAGTCATAATTAATAGTAAAATTATAAAAAAAACATAAAATCTGTATATTTTCATTAATTATACGTTGACATATGTTAATTAATTACTGTTTATATATGATAAAAATAACATAAACAGTCCGGTTTATGAAATTATATGGAGGTGGAGGTGTGGCTAAGAACTCAAACGCGAATGTAGAGGCTAGACGTAAGCAGATTTTATATATTATTCTGCAGGATGGTGAAACAGAGATTACTGACCTGGCAAAGAAGCTTAATGTTTCTACTATGACTATTCGTCGAGATGTGGATGAGCTCATAGAACGCAGGATGCTGCAAAAAGCATCGGTAGGTACAGTTAAATTAGTCGAAAGCTTTGAAGTCGACCCAGGTTATTCAAAAAGACATATTTTAAATCAAAGTGAAAAGACATTAATCGGTATGGAAGCGGCTAAACTAATTCAAGATAATTTTGTTATTGGATTTGATGCCAGTACAACAACAATGGAGGTTTCCAAGCATCTTTCATCCGTACAAAACATTACTGTTGTAACTAATGGATTACTTATTCCGCAATATTTAGCTACACATCCTTCTGTCAATCTTGAGATGGCAGGAGGAAAGCTACGAGGAGCGGCTTTATCGACCGTTGGAACCAGGACATGTAGGGCATTATCCCGTTATAACTATGATATTGTATTTATCTCTGTCAATGCGGTAGATACCCAATATGGACTGTCTGATACAAGTGAAGAAGAGGTTGAAACAAAGCTGGCTTTACTAAGAAATGCAAGAACAAAAGTGCTACTGGTTGACTCGGACAAAATTGGTAAGCGTGCATATTGTAAATGCTGTGATATCAGTGATGTGGATATAATAATTACCGACCAGGGCATTAGTCAGAAGGACATCGATGCCTTCAAATCACAAAACGTAAAAGTAATAATTGCATCAATTTAATTTTAAGCAAAAAGGAGAAGACCTATTATGAAGAAACGTATTTTTTCCATTATATTAATTCTAAGTCTTGTGACATCAGTATTAGCCGGTTGCTCTAAGAAGTCAACTGATGATAAAAACGATTCAAATTCAGATGCTGATAAAACCTACCGTATCGCGGTACTGCTTTCAGGATATCGCGGAGATGGTGCGTATAATGACTATGTATACCAGGGAATTCAGCAGGCTGAAGAGAAGTTACCCGTAGAAGTTAAGTTTATCGAATCAAATGAAGCGGCAGACTGGGAAAACAACCTTATAGCAATGGCTGCAGAGGGTTATGACCTTGTTATGGGTGCATCAAATCAATATCAGGATATTATTCAGAAGCAGGCACCTAATTTCCCCGATATCAAATTTGCTTTGGTAGACGGTTCTGTTGATCTTGATAATGTAGTATCCGTTACTTTCTCCTTCCCTGACGGTGGTTTTCTTGCCGGAGCAGCAGCTGCAATTATGGCTAACAACACTGATATCCCCGGTATTTCAGGAAGTAAGACAGTTGGATTTATAGCAGGTATGGAGATTCCGATTATGCAGCAGTTCTATGCCGGTTATGAAGCAGGCGTTCACTATATCGATCCTTCCATTAAGGTTCTTTCTGCATACGCCGGAACATTCAATGATCCTTTAAAGGGTAAGGAGCTTGCATATGCACAGTTTGATCAGGGTGCAGACGTAATCGTCCAGTCGGCAGCAGGTACCGGTAACGGTATTATGGAAGTTGCTCTTGAAAAGGGTAAATATGTCATAGGCCTGGATGTTTTCGAACAGGGACCTTATATTGACACTATGGCTACGAATGTATACCGTCATATTGATGAGGCTGTCTACAATATCATTGAGAGTGTAGTTCAGGGCAAATATGAGGGTGGTCTACAGATGATCAATGAATCTGCCAACGGCATGGTTTCCTTATATCCATGGGACAACTTTAAGCGCCTTATCGGCGACAAGTTCCCTGAAGAACTGGAAACTAAAATCGATGAGCTTGAGCAAATGTTTATAGATGGAAAGATAGTCGTTGAAGACGGAGTAGTTGTCGTAAAATAATTAATACCTATGGCCATCTCAAAAATATTATGTTTTTGGGATGGCTAAAATAAACGCAGTTAATACGAAGCTATTAATATTAAAAAAGTGAGCGATGGTATATATGAATGAAAAACTATTAGAAATGCAGGATATTTATAAAAGCTTTGGCGAAGTACATGCTATTTCCGGAGGTAAATTCGAGCAGTACAGGGGTGAAGTGCATTCGCTTATTGGTGAAAACGGAGCAGGGAAATCCACCATGATGAAGCTGCTGTATGGTATGTACAGACCTGATTCGGGCAAGATAGTCTATGAGGGTAAGGAATACTCCTATCTTGAAACTAAGCAGGCCATCGAAATGGGTATCGGTATGGTACATCAGGAATTTATGCTTGTAGATGATATGACAGTACTCGAGAACCTAATTTTAGGCTTTGAGCCCCGTAAATCCATGGGTCGTATAGATTTCGCCGTGGCCCGTGAAAAGATTCAATATTATATAGATACTTTTAATTTTGATATTCATTTAGATAAAAAGGTTAAGGATATTCCGGTAGGTGAAGCTCAGAGAGTTGAGATTATTAAAGCTCTTTATAGAGGCGCCAATCTGTTGATTTTAGATGAACCCACAGCGGTGTTGACTCCCCAGGAAAGCGATAAGTTATTCGAAATAATAGAAACACTTAAAGCCGATGGTAAAAGCATTGTATTTATTTCTCATAAATTAAATGAGGTTATGAAAATATCAGACCGTATCACCATAATGCGTGGTGGTAAGTATATCAGTACCGTTAATAAAACAGAAACCAATAAAGAAGAACTTGCCCGTCTTATGGTGGGACATGATGTGTTCCTTAATAAGCCTAATAAGACCACAAAACGAGGTGAGATGCTACTCAGCGTTGAGAATATATATATCCCCGGAGATCGGGAATTATCTAAGCTGCGTGGTGTTAGCTTTACTCTAAACAGACGTGAGATTTTGGGAGTTGCCGGAGTCGACGGAAACGGTCAGAGAGAATTAATCGAGGCTCTTACAGGTATTCGTCCTGTACAAAGAGGCGAGATTAAACTAAAGGGTGAATCCATTACCAATAAATCTGTGCTTAATATACGAAAGATGGGAATGGCTCATATTCCCGAGGACCGTAATACACGAGGGCTTAACCGTATGGCCAGCATAAAGCAAAATCAAATTGCAGTTAAGCATAGAATGAGCCCATTATCACGTATAGGAGTATTTAACAAGAAGAAAGTTCACAAGTTCTCGGAGCAGTTAATCGAAAAATTTGATATTCGTCCACCTTACCCGGATGCCAGTACCCAGCATCTTTCCGGCGGTAATGCTCAAAAGGTGGTTGTATCTAGAGAAATCGACACCGGAGCGGATCTGCTTATTGCAGCACAACCTACTCGAGGAGTGGACATCGGTGCAATCGAGCAAATCAGAGCCAACATATATCAAGCAGTTGAAGAGGGCGCAGGTGTTTTACTGATATCTGCTGATTTAGAAGAAATATTGGCACTTTCGGATCGAATAATTGTCTTTTATGAAGGAAAGATTGTAGGCTCCATGGATGCTTCTGAGGCGAATGAAGAATCTCTGGGCTTGCTTATGACGGGAGGTGTAGCGGAATGAAAAGAGTAGTCGAGAAGCTCAAACAGAGTACAGGAGTAATATTTGCTTTATTCTGTGCGTTAATTATAGGAGCAATCATTATGTTGGCGATAGGAGCCAATCCAATTGCCGGCTATGGCAGACTGATTTATGGAGCATTTGGTAATGCGTTTAACTTTGGCAGCACACTTGAGAAGTTTGTTCCTCTACTGCTTACCGGACTCGCCTTCATGATCGGTACCCGGGCAGGAGTATTCAATATGGGTGTCGAGGGTTCGCTTTATCTTGGAGCACTGTCCTCGGCGGCCGTAGCAATTTATCTTCCAAAGAATCTTCCCGGTATTATTGTAATTGCACTTAGTATGCTAACCGGATCATTAATAGGTGCTTTATGGGCTTTGATTCCGGCATTACTTAAGGTTTATCTACGTGTTAATGAGGTGTGTTCGACGATACTGCTCAACTATGTAGCTATATACTTTACAACTTTTATGGTATTAGAGCCTATGCATGGCGGAGCCTCCAGTCCACAGACACTTCCCATATTGCCTCAGGCGGTTCTGACACGAATATTACCTCCAAGCCGGGCGAATACAGGTATATTTATAGCGCTGGTTCTATTGGTTGTCGTGTGGTATTTCTTTAAGCATACAACCATAGGATATCGTCTGAATCAGACGGGTGAGAATCCCAAATTTGCTCAGACTATGGGAATCAACCCTAATAAGTATGTAATCATAGGAATGATGTTATCCGGTGCTGTGGGTGGTCTTGCAGGTACATTAGAGGTTATCGGAATATATGGATTCTTCTTAAGCTCATTCTCCATTAATACGGCGTTTGACGGTATGCTGGCAGCACTTATTGCAAATGGTAGCTTCGTTGCATTACCCATACTCAGCCTGTTTATTGCGGCTCTTAAGGTAGGCGCCTTGGGAATGGAGCGTTTTACCAGTATTCCAAAATCATTGATTGATATAATAATCGCGCTTTTTATTTTGTTTGCTACTATGAAAAGACTCCTTAATTTTATTTCTGCAAGAAAGGCAAGAATTGCAAGAGAGAAGCATGTGATACCTACAAAGGAGGATAACAATGGAATTTAATATGATATTTAGCTACAACTTAATACATGCTATGATACGTTCGGCCACACCGATATTATTCGCCGGTCTTGCCGCCACAATAACCAACAGTACCAATATATTAAATGTAGGAATCGAAGGAACCATGCTAACCGGTGCATTTGTGGCTGTTGCTGTCAGCTATTCGACCGGTTCATGGATACTGGGTGTTCTCGCGGCTGTAATTGTCGGTGTACTGGTTTCAGGAATTATATCAATAGCTCATTTGAAATACGGTGGAAATATATTCGCAGTAGGAACTACCATTAATATTTTGGCATTGGCAGTAACGAAGTTTGGGCTGAATACCTATCTGAAGTCCTATGGTAGCTTCTCATCCCCGGAGATTGATCCCATACCCAATATATCCATAGGCTTTCTGTCTAAGAATCCGGTAATAGACAGTATATTCAATAATTACTCTATCTTAGAGATATTCGCGATTTTATTGGTTGTGATAATGTGGTTTGTTCTCTATAAAACAGTTTGGGGTCTGCAGGTTCGTAGTGTAGGTCTTAACCCTATGGCAGCACAGTCCAGCGGCGTCAGTTCGTTAGGTAAGAAGGTGCAGACATTATTGATTTCCGGAGCGATAGCGGGAATAGGCGGAGCCTATATTTCATTAGGATATACGACGCAATTCGTTGAGAATATGACGGGTGGACGTGGATTTATGGGTATTGCAGCTATGTTTTTTGGTGGTGGAAACCCGATTAATATGTGGATTGGCAGTCTTGTTTTTGGTTTCTCGGATTCACTGGCGGCCAGATTGCAGTCTCTAGGTTTCTACGCACAATTTGTACTGATGGTACCTTATGTTGTAACTATCCTGGTATTTGCACTGTCAATGTATCGTCAGATAAGACGCGAGAAGAAACTAAAGAGTGCTATTTAGACAGTAGAGTTTTTAGATCAAATATTGGAAAGGAGTGTATGATTACTGCCTAATAAGCTGTATCATACGTATATAAATTATGGCAAAAATTAAACCGATTTGGATAGAAGACGGAGTTGTAAAAATCGTTGCACAAACCCTGCTACCTGTTGAATACAAGGAGCTTGAAATAAATACAATAGAGGAAATGTGGGATGCTATTAAGATATTAGAGGTGCGTGGCGCACCGGCAATCGGTATTGCTTCAGGTTTTGGTATCTACTTAGGAGTAAAAAGCTCCAGTTTCAATGATTCCAAAGGATTTATCGAAGCAGTCGATATGGCGGCAGACTATATTTGTACCTCAAGACCTACTGCCTACAATCTGTTTTGGGCAGCTAACAGAATGAAGGAAAAGGCAAGAGAAATCGAATTTGTTAATGAAGAGGCTGCAAAAAAGGCCATTCATGACGAAGCAGTAAAAATATTGGATGAGGATATAGCTTGCTGTAAATCAATCGGATTATACGGCGCGGAGCTTCTTAAGGATTGTAAAGGAATTCTGACACATTGTAATGCCGGAACGCTGGCAACATCGGAATATGGTACCGCACTGGCACCTATCTATATTCTTCATGAACAGGGACATAAATTAAAGGTATTTGCAGACGAGACCCGCCCACTTCTTCAGGGCTCCCGCTTAACGGCCTATGAGCTTGAGCAGGCAGGAGTTGATGTAACGGTAATCTGTGACAATATGGCGGGCATAGTCATGAAAAGTGGAAAGATAGATGCCATAATCGTAGGCGCAGACCGAATCGCTGCCAATGGTGACAGTGCTAATAAAATCGGAACCTACTCGCTCTCTGTTTTAGCTAAGGCACATGGAATTCCGTTTTATATCGCTGCACCTTTCTCTACAGTTGACTTTTCCATTAACACAGGAGATGAGATTCCTATCGAGGAACGTGATCCTGATGAAGTGCGTCACTTTGGCGGCAGATTAACGGCTCCAAAGAATGTTAAGGTATTTAATCCGGCCTTTGATGTAGCTCCGAATGAAAATATAACAGCAATAATCACCGAAAAGGGAGTAGTTACAGCTCCGTTTACGGTAAATCTTAAAAAGATTGAATCTCAGGGTAAGCTAAGAAACAACTAATCATGAAGGAGGTAAGGTCATGCAAAGAAATATTTCTGCGGCAATTTGCGGTGCAGGTAATATTGCAAAGTCACATGCCATAGTACTGCGTGAGATGGGTATCCCGATTCTACTGGTGGTAGACATAAATGAAGAGAGGGCAAAAGCCTTTGCAGAGAAGTATGGTGTTGAGAATTATTCTACTAATGTAGATGATATCTATAAAACAAAGGCAGACTGTGTTCATGTGTGTACACCGGCCAATCTGCATTTTGATATGGTTAAAAACCTACTAGAAAAAGGCTATCATGTGTTTTGTGAAAAACCTCTATTCTTTGATAATGAAGAGGCGAATAGTCTTTATAGACTGTCAATGGAAAATAACAGCTTCCTTGCAGTCTGCTTTAACGTATGTTTTCTCAAG
>CAYMLE010000086.1:0-6625 GCA_964391115.1 uncultured Herbinix sp.
GAACTTGTAAGACGCTTAAGCGACCTAGAAAAGAAGGTTCTCAGCTTGTATATGCAGGATTTGAAGTACGTGCAGATTGCCGAAGAGCTTGGCAAGGAGCCTAAGATGATAGACAATGCATTGACAAGAATTAAGAATAAGCTTAATCAGGTACTGAGAGATATTGATAATCAGAATGCATAAGCCGTCATTTTAATGTAAGGACATGTGTCCTGATGCAAATTGCTGTTGTAGCTCAGATGGTAGAGCACCTCATTGGTAATGAGGAGGTCAGCGGTTCAAGTCCGCCCAACAGCTTATCCGGAAAAGCCGGAATATCGAGGTGTGGCTCAGCTTGGCTAGAGCGCTACGTTAGGGACGTAGAGGCCGCAGGTTCAAATCCTGTCACCTCGATTTTTATATTATATGCTATCTAGGGCACGGTTTCTGAACCGTGTTTTTTTATTGTAATTACATAGGCTATGCATTACTGATATCGCATAAGCTATATGTAACCTTATTTGCATAAGCTAAGCTATAAATAATCGATTACATAAGCTAAGCTATGAATAATCAGTTACATAAGTTATGAATAATTGATTACATAGGTACATAATATTTTTAATAGTTCATAGCTTCGCATTAATACATTAAATAAAAAAAGCGTTGACAAGAAAACTAGGTTGAGGTATACTACTCAAAACAATCTATATCTGATTAATAGGAAATGATAGGAGGAAGACAATGAGAACACTAGTTATGATCATGTGTATGAATATGTGTGGCATGTGCCGTATGCCGTATGACATATTTACGTGGTGATAGTGAATGTGGTGTTTTCATATGTAAAGAATGATGATATTTCTTAGAAAAGACTTTTTCTAAGAAATAGGAACTTCTTCTTAGAATATGATAAATTACAAAACAGGACGCTATCATTGCATCCTGTTTTTTTATTTTCCATTTACTCATATATTAATCAAATAGCTTGTCATCGTATTATATTGGAGGTGGGATACTTGAAGGGAATGAAACCGATCATCGAACTAATTGATCTGGGGAAAACATTTACCAGTAAGAATAATTCGGTTAAAGCCTTAGAGAATATTAATCTTAATATTTATGAAGGTGAAATCTTTGGAATAATTGGTTTGAGCGGTGCGGGTAAAAGTACATTAGTCAGATGTATTAACTACTTGGAGAGGCCAACATCAGGAGCCGTGGTATTTGATGGTACTGACTTGTCATCTATTCGGGAACAGGAGTTACTAAAGATAAGGCAATCCATGGGTATGATCTTTCAGCAGTTTAATCTACTGATGCAGAGAAATGCACTAGAGAATATCTGCTTTCCGCTGGAGATAGCAGGAGTATCTAAGAAAGAAGCAAAGCAACGGGCGATGGAGCTTCTGGAGGTTGTAGGGTTATCGGATCGGGCGAAATCCTACCCGTCACAGTTATCCGGAGGACAGAAGCAGAGAATAGCGATAGCCAGGGCTTTAGCTACCAATCCTAAAGTATTGCTCTGTGATGAGGCTACCAGTGCTCTCGATCCTACCACAACCCGGTCCATCCTAAGCTTGTTGAAGAAGATTAATCAGGAATTGGGAATTACGGTCATTATAATTACCCATGAAATGAGTGTCATTGAGGAAATATGTAACCGGGTAGCCATCATAGATCAAAGCCATATTGCTGAGGTCGGAGAGGTGGAGGAGGTATTTATCAAACCAAAATCTAAGATAGCAAAGCAATTGGTGTTTTCGGGTGAAACCCATGTTGAAACTTTCGTGGGAGAACATAAATGCCGTATTATATTCGACGGCCGGACCTCCTTTGAACCGGTAATTGGAAATATGGTATTGGAATGCCGGACACCGGTAAATATTCTTTTTGCCGACACCCGAGATATTGACGGTAAAGCCTTTGGACAAATGATCATTCAGATACCGGATGATGAGATCAGTCAGAAGAGAATTTATGCATACTTAGATTCAAATAAGATACCTTATGAGGAGGTGATCACCCATGTGGAGTAAAGAGGTTTTTAATATGATAGGAATCGGGATATTAGAGAGTTTGTATATGACTCTGTTATCTTCAGTTATAGCCTATCTCATCGGACTTCCCCTGGGAATTCTGTTGGTGGTTACCGATAAGGATGGTCTTACTCCCCGTATTATATTTAACCGAACCCTAGGCATAATCGTTAATCTACTTCGTTCCGTTCCATTTGTTATTCTATTGATAACGGTTATGCCAATTACTAGGGCGATTGTCGGAACGACCATTGGACCAAAAGCAATGGTCGTACCGCTAATCATTGGCTCCGCACCTTATATTGCTCGACTGGTCGAATCTTCACTGAAGGAAGTGGATCATGGTGTTGTTGAGGCCGCCCACTCTATGGGAGCATCCCCCTTCCAGATTATATGGAAGGTATTGATACCAGAGTCTATGCCCTCCCTCATTATGGGCGGAGCGATTGCCGTAATCACTGTATTAAGCTATTCTGCTATGTCAGGCTTTGTTGGAGCTGGTGGTCTAGGAACGATAGCCATCAATTATGGTCATTATCGATATCAATCCGATATCATGCTGGTTACTGTAGCGATATTAGTTATCATCGTTCAGATATTTCAAGAACTGGGTGCCCGTTGGATGAAGCATTCGGATAAAAGATTATAATCAACCGTAAACTAAGTATTAGAATGAATGGGTATATCCCAAAGAATAAAGGAGGAATTTTAATGAAGAAAATCATATCATTTATTTTATTATTAACCCTAGTAGTTGCTGCCTTGGGGGCATGTGGCTCGAAAGAGGGAGATACTGGATCGCAGGATCAAAATACCGACACGAACAAAGAAGATCAAAACCAAAACTCCGATAAGGAAGATCAAAGTAAAGAAACAAAATCGATTAAGGTTGGAGCCAGTGTAACCCCCCACTCGGAAATTCTGGAGGTTGCTAAGGGAATCCTGGCAACACAGGGGTATGAGCTAAAGATAGTAGAATATACCGATTATGTTCTACCCAATTTAGCATTGGATACCGGCGATTTGGATGCAAACTATTTCCAGCATCAGCCTTATCTTGACCAGTTCAATGAGGAGCGAGGTTTGGATTTGGTATCCGTAGCGATCATTCATTATGAACCCTTTGGAATTTATCCTGGCAAAACCAAAACTCTGGAGGAATTAAGTGATGGAGCACAGGTTGCGGTTCCAAACGATGGAACCAATGAAGCCAGAGCACTACTTCTTCTGGAAGCAGAAGGCTTAATCACCCTAAAAGAGGGTGCAGGCATGAATGCCACTAAAAATGATATTGCAGAGAATCCTAAGAAGTTAAAAATTGTGGAGATGGAAGCAGCTCAGCTAGCCCGTTCCCTTGTAGATGTAGACATCGCTGTTATTAATGGTAATTATGCAATTCAAGCAGAGTTAAACGTAGCTACCGATGCGATTGCCACTGAGGATAAAGACTCTTTAGCTGCAGAGACCTATGGTAATGTCATTGCAGTTAAGAAGGGTGACGAAGAAAGAGAAGAGATTAAGGCTCTTGTGGAAGCCTTAAAGAGTGATGAAATAAGGAAGTACATTGAAGACACCTATGAAGGTGCTGTGGTTCCGAAGTTCTAATCCGTTCATGAATCGATAAGAGTAAAATAGCACAGTTCCTTTAAGCTGATGGAATTTATTTATAAACATTTACCAATAGAAGACAGATATGTTTCCCCTCCTTGATTGACCTTGCATGGTTCTTCATGGAGGGGATTTGTATTCGTTCATGAAGCGAGTATCAACGATAATAAACCAAACATTTACAGTTAGAAAAGACCGTAAAATGTTGCGAGAATAGCGGAAAAATGTTACTATTAAAAAGGAGTATGATAGGACTAATTGCAGAATAGGGGGCGACGTATGAAGCATGTTTTCAAACTGAAAAGAGTGTATCTTCTATTATTATTACCAATCTCCTTGGTGCTCATATTATTGGCAAGACAAAGTAGTTTTTTTGCTGAACAGATATTTGCCTTGAACCTCTATAAATGGTTATCACAGATTCTATCACTGATTACGGGCTTGTTACCGTTTTCATTATCTGAAGTTGTCATCATTACCTTTCCTCTTACCTTATTGTTAATTTTAATACGATTCCTTAGACGCATTATCATAGATAAGAATAACCGTCGTGATATTCTTTTGAAAGGCCTGCTTAATACCCTATGTGCAGGAAGCTTACTGTTATTTCTATTCACTATGTTAGGCGGGATTAATTATTACCGTTATTCCTTCAGTCATTACTCCCGGCTTGAAGTGTATGAATCTACTGTGGATGAGTTGTATGCTCTAACGAAGAGTCTGGCTGCCCAGGCCAACGCTGTCAGGGAGATGACCTCCGGTAGGGATGATAATGGAGTTTTTATTCTGACAGAGAACCATTACAGACTGGCAAAAAAAGCGAATGAAGCAATGAAAGCTCTTTCCACAGATTATCCTGTGTTAGACGGACATTATGGTGATCCGAAACCAATATTACTATCAAAATTGATGTCCTATACGGAGATTACCGGTATCTTTATTCCATTTACTATGGAGGCAAATGTCAATGTCGATGTACCGGATTATACAATACCCTCCACCATGCTACATGAGCTTGCTCATCTTAGAGGATTCATGAGAGAGGATGAAGCGAATTTTATTGCTTATCTGGCTGGAATCAAATCAGAATGTGCAGAACTGAAATATAGTAGTCTTATGATGGCTCTTATCATGTCTGGTAATGCCCTTTATCGGCAGAGCCCTGACTTGTATTTTGAACTTAGGGATCAATATTCAGAAGGTATTATAAAGGATATCAGAGATAACTCGGCGTATTGGACAAAATTCGAAGGTACGGTAGTTAGTACGGTATCCAATAAGATTAATGATACCTACCTGAAGGCCAATGCTCAGACCGATGGAGTTAAAAGCTATGGCAGGATGCTGGATCTACTTCTGGCAAAATTCCGGCAGGAAAACAATCTGGTCAATGAAAGATGATATAAATAATAATTAGCTCTGAATGAGCCTTGAACCTCACTGATCAATCTTTATAAGGGAAGGATCCCTCGTTAATGATTGAATGTGTAGGCTTCAGGGCTTTTTGTTGTTTGAACGATACCGCCTGAGGTCCATGAATCATACGGTCTGAGGACGATGGTAAATAATGCTTGATTTTTTAATAACTTATGTTATACTTATTAAGGAATTGTTAACAAAGTATTATATAAACTCTAAATATATAAAATATTTATATCAAATGGATTGTTAAGCAATTCATCTGAATAAGGAGATACCATGAAAAATATGAATAGACTTCTCATTACCTTACTAATGGCATGCGTTTTCGCAATCCTCCCAAAGCAAACAGCAGTAGCTTCTGAGATTACCGTTGATGCAGAAACAGCAATACTGGAAGTGTCACAACAGACATTAGCAGCGCTGGACGAAGAGCTCGTTGCACAGGAGACATCCGCTGATGAGGCTGGCGTAGAGGATGAAGTTACCGTGTTAGGTACTGATACCGAAGAGATAACTATCAAACAAGAGGATCTTCAGACAGAGGAAAGCTTAGAGAACATAGCACTAGATGGCTTTGAAGTATTTGTTGATGAGCAGGGCCAGACATATTACGTGGAGCAGGAACCAGAACCGGTTGAGATTAAAGAACAACCGGAGGAAGAAGCCGAAGAAGAGAAAAAGACTGCTGAAAAGGAAAAAGCCGAGAGTAAGAAAAAAGCTGCAAAAGACAAGCCTTCCTATTCTGAGAAGGATGTAAGACTTTTAGCAAGCTTGGTTTACGCAGAAGCAGGAAATCAATCCTATAAAGGAATGTTGGCGGTTGCCAATGTAGTTCTAAATAGAGTGAAGAGCAATGTTTATAGTCATGCAGATACTATAAAAGAAGTTGTTTATGATAAAAAATGGTCCGTTCAATTTGCAGTAACAGTAAAAAGCAAAAAAACAGGATTAAGCATGTTAGATAAAGCATTAAACGGTTATGATACTGGTAAATTTGCTAGTCGTAATTCTGAGGCAGAACAAAAAGCTATGAATAAGGCTATAAAAGCTGCAAAGGCTGCCCTGGAAGGTGAGAATAATATCGGTACTTACCTTTGTTTTAATGCCATCAACAAAAGTACAAGCAGAATTAAAGCAAAACACCCCGATTATAAAATTATCGGAGACCATATATTCTATAGATCAAAATAATGAATAAATATTTGCTTATATGATTAACATCATCGTCCGGAATCTCATTGGTTCCGGACTTTCTAATATTCTTAAATCAGATCGAAAGCGCGTAGGCAAAATTCTGGAATCATCATTGGGATAGATGCAAGCCTTAATTGGGCATTTCGGTGGATTTCGAAAGAAAGACTTTTATCTTATATTTAATTGTGGTATTATATAGGGTATTAGCGGTTTTATATCAATATTGTACTAAAAATGTACTGATAAACAGTGATGGAAAATGTACTGAAAACAGTATTGAAAACCGTACTGAAAGATGAATAGAAAAATGGACTGAACGATTGTAATAAAAACTAGTACTGAAAACTAGTACTGAAAACCACACTGAAATATTGAACTAAAAA
>CAYMLE010000086.1:6725-11813 GCA_964391115.1 uncultured Herbinix sp.
AAAACTAGTACTGAAAACTAGTACTGAAAACCACACTGAAATATTGAACTAAAAATCTGTACTGAAACATTGAGCTAAAAATCTGTACTGAAACATTGAACGAAAATTTGTACTGAATAATCGTATTGAAAAATTGAAGTCTACGAAAATAAAATGATGCTTTTTGCAATAGGTTTCTCATAGACAGATGTTTCATGGGAATAATGATTGCATTAGGCAAATTAATATCGAGCGATATATTGATTTTTACAGGAGGAGCACTATGGACCAAAAGGATATTGATAATAAGGATATGAATACAGAACAGAGCGAGCCAGTGTCTAAGAATTTTATCGAAATGATTATTGATAAGGATCTTGAAGAAGAAAAGATGAGTCAGATCGTAACTAGATTTCCTCCGGAGCCCAATGGATATCTTCATATAGGACATGCCAAATCGATTCTCCTTAACTATGGATTGGCAAAGAGGTACGGAGGAAAATTTAATCTTCGTTTCGATGATACAAATCCTATGAAGGAAAAAACAGAATTCGTTGATTCCATAATTCAGGATGTGAAATGGATCGGTGGTGATTTTGAGGACCGTCTATTTTTTGCATCTGATTATTTTGAACATATGTATGAGGCGGCAATTAAGTTAATTAAAAAAGGGAAAGCCTTTGTCTGTGATCTTACCGCTGAGGAGATCAGGGAGTACCGGGGTACCTTGACAGAGCCCGGTAAAAATAGTCCTTATAGAGACCGAAGCGTAGAAGAGAACCTTAAGCTTTTTATAGAGATGAAGGAAGGAAAATGCGTGGATGGCTCTAAGGTGTTACGGGCGAAGATTGACATGTCATCACCGAACATCAATATGAGAGATCCAATCATTTATCGTGTGGCTAAGATATCCCATCACAACACAGGGGATGAATGGTGTATTTACCCGATGTATGACTTTGCCCATCCGATTGAGGATGCGATTGAGGGCGTTACTCATTCCATCTGTACCCTTGAATTTGAAGATCACCGACCTCTATATGATTGGGTGGTTAGGGAATTAGAATATGAAAATCCTCCCAAGCAGATGGAGTTTGCTAAACTATACTTAACCAACGTTATTACAGGTAAGAGATATATTAAAAAATTAGTTGAAGACCAAATAGTAGATGGATGGGATGATCCTAGACTAGTTTCCATCGCAGCCCTGAGAAGAAGAGGCTTTACGCCAGAATCTATTCAGATGTTTATGGAGCTATGCGGTGTATCTAAGAGCCAGAGCTCTGTGGATTATGCTATGCTGGAGTATTGCATCCGTGAGGATCTAAAGCTTAAGGTGCCTAGAGTCATGGCAGTTCTGGATCCAATTAAGCTAGTGATTGATAATTATCCGGAGGGAGAGATTGAATATCTGGAGGCTCCGAACAATCAAGAAAATGAAGCTATGGGTGTAAGACAGGTTCCCTTTGGTAAGTACCTCTATATTGAGAGAGAGGATTTCATGGTTGAACCTCCGAAGAAATATTTCCGCCTATTCCCTGGGAATGAGGTCCGTCTTATGAATGGATATTTCGTAACCTGTCAGAGCTATGTAGCAGATGAAACTGGTAAGATTACTGAGGTTCATTGTACCTATGACCCCGAGACCCGTAGTGGTTCTGGTTTTACAGGACGAAAGGTAAAGGGGACCATTCACTGGGTTGCAGCCGAAACAGCGATCCCTGCTGAAATAAGACTTTATGAGAATATCGTGGATGAAGAGAAGGGTGTTTATAATGAGGATGGTAGCCTGAATCTGAATCCAAATTCGATTACAGTATTAAAGAATTGCTATATTGAACCTAGTACAGCTGGTGCAGTTCCTCCAGCCAGCTATCAGTTCTTGAGACAAGGCTTTTTCTGTCTTGATAGTAAGGATTCTACACAAGCAAATCCGGTATATAATCGTATCGTATCCTTAAAAAGCTCATATAAGCCAGTGTAAAGGATTTGTTGATAGACTGAAGCAAGACAGAAGCAAGCTAGTAACAAGACAGAAGCAAGCTAGTAACAAGACAGAAGCAAGACAGAAGCGAGACATAAGTAAGACAGTGCAAGCTAGAAACAAGACTGATGTAAGATAGAAGCAAGACAGAAGCGAGAAAAGAAACAAGAACGAAACGAATGAAACACGAAAACCACCTGGCATATGCCGGGACCCTAGGAACAATAGGAAAAAATAAAGGGGGAAACGTCAATGGCCAACTTATTTTCCGGATTAGAAGAATTTGGACTCGGCAGCTTATCCGGTATGAAAATATATGAAGAAAAAGAAAAGGAAGTCAATTCAAGTTCAGGGATAGAGGAGAAGAATTCCATATCTGAGGAAGATATTATCTTCGATAAAACCCATGTGTGCCCAGTTTGTGATAAGGAATTTAAAGCTAAGATGGTAAAATCAGGGAAGGTGAAACTGTTATCTCTTGATACTGATTTAAGGCCGAGATATCAATTGGCTGATCCTTTGAAATACGATGCTATTCTATGTCCGCATTGCGGCTATGCTGCCCTGAATCGATTCTTTAAATATATAACAAATGGGCAGGCAAAACTAATCAAACAAAACATCTCCACAAACTTTCGTGGAATAAAGGAAACAGACAGTACACTCAGTTATGATGATGCGATCATGAGGCATAAATTGTCACTGGTCAACTCGATTGTGAAAAAGGCAAAAACGTCAGAACGGGCTTATACCTGTCTGAAGACAGCCTGGGTTCTCCGAGGAAAAGCAGAAAATCTACCAAAGGATACTCCAGATTATAATGCAACTATAAAAGCACTAGAGACGGAAGAGTTGGAGTTCATAACCAAAGCCTACGAGGGCTTTGTGGAAGCTTTTATGAAAGAAAATTTTCCAATGTGTGGGATGGATGACAATACCGTAACATTGCTGGTAGCTGATCTTGCCAGAAAGATTAATAAGTATGATGAAGCAGGCCGATGGATTTCAAAGATACTGATCTCAAGGGATGCAAATGAGCGACTAAAATCAAAGGCAAGAGAGATCAAGGACATGTTAAAAGAGGAAAAATAAAGTGAAAGAAAAATTACACACCATACCGGTAAATGAAGCGTTTGAATCGGATTGCGAATGTCCCTTATGTGTCATGAAAAATTCACTGGAGGACAATGCAATCGATTTTACAATGGGACCCAGTTATATGGAGGATGATGTCCGTGG
Source organism: uncultured Herbinix sp. (assembly GCA_964391115.1). Classification (GTDB taxonomy): domain Bacteria; phylum Bacillota; class Clostridia; order Lachnospirales; family Lachnospiraceae; genus Mobilitalea. The sequence goes on from CAYMLE010000086.1 coordinate 9,928, forward strand.
GGATACTTCCCGTATGGGTTTTTGTGAAAAGCATCTTCAACTTCTATATAAGAATCAGAATCGCCTTGGTCTAGCTCTGATATTAAAGAGTCATATGGATAAGGTTATACAAGATATGGAGAAGCATACCGGCCAGGGCATAAAATTTCCCTCCACCACCTTTTTTAAGAAAAAAGGAGAGGTTTCGGCTGTGGGTGTTTATATTGATAAACTTGAGCATAGCTGTTATATCTGCGATATGATGGACAAGACCTATGAACGCTACATAGCGACCATATTTCATTTATACCATAATGAAAAGGATTTTCGCCAGAAATTTAGTAGCTGCAAGGGCTTTTGTACCACACACTACAAAGATTTATATGAGGCAGCCCAGAATTATCTGAGCGGAGATGAGCGACAAGAGTTTCACAAAAGCATAAACAAGTTATATATTGACAATATGAAAAGGGTTAGAGATGACCTGGAGTGGTTTATTAATAAATTTGATTACCGTTACGCTGAGGAGCCTTGGAAAAACTCCAAAGATGCTATACCTAGAGCGTTACAGAAAATCAATAGTATAACAAAAATTTAATTAACTTGAAAAATGTGGTATATAGTTCCTGAGTTGGAATATACTATTGTAGTATGTTGGGAATTAGAAAAGTTATTGCCAGAAGGGTAATAACTTTTTCTTATGGTGCCAGAGATATTAAGGTGCAATGAATCTTGATATAAGTTGCAATGAATCGTATTATAAAAGACAGTTCTAAGTTGCAATGAAGCTTTAGTTACAAGTACAGTGATATATAAAGATGCAATGAGATATTCAGAACCATGAGATAGGTAGATATATTATAAAAGATATAAAAGAAAAAATGAAACATTAAGAAAAAATGAGATATAACGAGGAAACAAGAGATAATCAATGATTTGGTATAAAATCAAGTGATTTTTACAGAGAAGCGAATTTGCATATTATAGGCAAATTTACTAATATATATTTTATCAGTTAGCACTCGACTAGAAGGAGTGCTAATAAACCCTAAAAAGGAAAAGATAGTCTGTTATTGCAGACATTTACAAAGAAAATATTGAAGGAGGAATATGAAATGAAACTTGTACCATTGGGAGATAAGGTGGTTTTAAAACAGTTAATAGCCGAAGAAACAACGAAATCCGGTATTGTATTACCTGGTCAGGCAAAAGAGAAACCCCAACAGGCTGAGGTTCTTGCTGTTGGTCCTGGAGGAATAGTTGACGGCAAGGAAATAGTTATGCAGGTTAAAGTCGGTGACAAGGTTATTTATTCAAAATATGCTGGAACAGAGGTTAAGCTTGAGGATGAGGAATTCATTATCGTAAAGCAAAACGATATTGTAGCAGTAGTAGAAGATTAATTTAGGAGGAGAGAATAACATGGCTAAAGAGATTAAATATAGTGCAGATGCACGGGCAGCACTGGAAGCAGGCGTTAATAAACTTGCGAATACAGTTAAGGTTACCCTTGGACCAAAGGGAAGAAATGTAGTTTTAGATAAATCCTTCGGAACACCCTTAATTACTAACGATGGTGTTACCATTGCAAAGGAAATTGAATTAGAAGATGCTTTTGAGAATATGGGAGCACAGCTTGTAAAGGAAGTTGCTACCAAGACCAATGATGTTGCTGGTGATGGTACCACTACAGCTACTGTTCTTGCACAGGCTATGATCAGTGAAGGAATGAAGAACCTGGCAGCAGGTGCGAACCCGATTATTTTAAGAAAAGGTATGAAGAAAGCAACTGATGTTGCAGTAGATGCAATTGTAAAGATGAGCTCTACCTTAAAGGGTAAAGAGCAGATCGCAAGAGTAGCTGCAATCTCTGCAGGTGACGATACCGTAGGTCAGTTAGTAGCTGA
>CAYMLE010000087.1:0-11768 GCA_964391115.1 uncultured Herbinix sp.
TTGGTGCTTTTGTCGTTGCTGTGTTTCTCAACGTCAGCTTGACTAGTCTATCATGTATCTGATGCTTTTGTCAACTACTTTTTTGAATTCTTTTTACTTAATTTTATCCGGTAGGATATCGCATAAAATTAACTCTAAAAGTAGAACGGAGAAAGAGGGATTTGAACCCTCGCGCCGGTTACCCGACCTACACCCTTAGCAGGGGCGCCTCTTCAGCCTCTTGAGTATTTCTCCAGAATCCGAACTCACTTATAATTTTAAATTGTATTGTCTCACAAAGACAAAAGTTAGTATAACAAATGGCTATCAATTTGTCAACTGCTTTGATGAACTATTTCATATAAATTATTTCCTTTGGAATCGATAACCACTATGACAGGAAAATCCTCCACATACAATTCACGTATTGCTTCCGTACCCAGATCATCATAGGCAATTACCTTAGAAGATTTGATCTTTTTGGATAGTAGAGCACCCGCTCCACCTACTGCTGCAAAGTAAACTGCTTTGTTTTTTATTATAGAAGATATAACCTCACTGCTTCGATACCCTTTACCAATCATTCCTTTTAATCCCAAATCTAATAATAGCGGGGTATACTTATCCATCCTACTACTGGTGGTAGGTCCTGCAGACCCAATAACCTGTCCTTCTCGGCTGGGTGTTGGCCCTAGATAATAGATAATACTATCTTTTATGTCAAAAGGAATCGTATCTCCATTCAATACTGACTCATACATTCTAAGATGCGCTGCATCTCTAGCAGTGTAGAGGGTTCCAGTCAGATAAACATAATCTCCAGCAGATAATACTTCTAGCTTACTTTTTGTCAAAGGTGTTGTGATAAACCGTTCCATAAAATCCTCCCTTCGAATACAAAGGAAAGCTAGTAATTTACTTTACCCAAAAGCGTTCCCTTTTTCTCACTATATTATTCTTGTAATATGGCGATTTACATGGCAACAAATATTAATAGCGACCGGCAAACCAGCAATATGTGTTGGATATGTTTCTATATTTACTCCAAGTGCCGTCGTTCTTCCCCCTAAACCTCCTGGTCCAATACCAAGCTGATTAATTTCCTCTAGAAGTTCTTTCTCTAGCTTAAGGACATGGGGAAGTTCAGAGACTTGGTCTAGATTTCTAGTCAAGGCTTTTTTCGATAGAAGAGCTGCCTTTTCAAAATCTCCACCGATTCCTACTCCTACTATTATAGGTGGGCAAGCATTCGGTCCGGCTTGTATTACCGTCTCAATAACCGCTTTTTTTACTCCTTCAATACCATCCGAGGGTTTTAGCATATATAGTTTACTCATATTTTCACTGCCAAATCCCTTTGGTGCTACAGTAATCTCTAGCTCTTCACCCGGTACCAGTTCCAAATGAAATATTCCCGGGGTATTATCCTTGGTGTTAGTTCGAATCAAAGGATCAGATACAATTGATTTTCTTAGGTAACCTTCCTGGTATCCCTGACGAATGCCTTCATTCATGGCATCCTTCAGATACATACCTTCGATATGGACTTCTTGCCCAATTTTAATAAATACAACTGTCATACCAGTATCCTGACAGATTGGTATTAAATCCTGTTTTGCGATGTCCATATTGTCTCCCAATTGGCCTAATATCTGTTTTCCAAGAACCGAAGATTCCTTATCATGGGCTTCTCTTATTCTTTTCTCAACATCAGAAGCCAACTGATAGTTGGCTTCGATGCACATTTCCTTGATGTTTTTAATGATTATATCGGTGTGAATATGTCTCATTCTTTCTTAATCCTCCACCTTTAATCTCTTTACATAAGTTTATGATATCATTTTGTTAAGGTTTTTTAATGGTACCCTAAATTACTGTTCCTATTGTTTATTCTTCTTCCTTGTTTTGCTCATGATTAGAAGACTTTTCAACGGCCTCATCCTCAAAAGATACGGAAGATTCCTCTTCTAATTCCTTCTCTAGACTTTTTATAAGTTCTTCTTCGGAAGTAGTATCATTACTCTCTCTTACCTTTGCAACCGTGGCTACCGTGATGTCTTTATCTGCTTTTAGTTCTATTAGTTTTACTCCTGAGGTTATTCTTCCAAGAACGGAAATATCACTAATCATAATACGAATGATAATACCTTCTGTAGTAATTAGCATTACCTCATTATCATCGTCAACGGCTTTAACACTGATAACATCACCTGTTTTTTCTGTGATTTTATAGCACTTGACACCCTTACCACCACGACGTTGTATTGTAAATTCCTCCACTAATGTGCATTTGCCCATTCCCTTCGTTGAAACAAAGAGGAGGTATTTACCCTGATCGTTGAGCTGCATACCAATTACTTCATCACTGTCGCTCATAGTCATACCTATGACACCCATCGATGTTCTTCCGGTAGGCCTAACATCATTTTCATCAAATCGGATACACATACCATTCTTCGTAACCAGTAATATATCCTTTTGTCTATTCGTTACTTTTACTTCAATTAGATCATCATCTTCCCTCAGATTAATTGCCTGAAGTCCTGATTTTCTTATGTTTTCATAATCTCTAATTGGAGTTTTCTTAACAATACCATTTTTCGTGGCCATAAATAAGTAACGATCCTGCTTATATTCCTTCAAAGGTATAATTGCTGTTATCTTCTCCTCTGGTAGCAACTGAAGCAGATTAATGATGGCGGTACCCCTCGCTGTTCTGCCGGCTTCTGGAATTTGGTAAGCCTTCAGTCGGTATACACGTCCCTTATTCGTAAAGAACATAATGTAATGATGGTTCGTGGTCATTAGCAGTTCTTCAATAAAGTCATCCTCTATGGTCTGCATTCCTTTAATTCCCTTGCCTCCACGATGCTGACTCTTAAAATTATCCACTGTCATTCTCTTAATATAACCAAGATTTGTCATAGCAATGATCGTATTTTCATTTGGAATCATATCTTCTAAGGTTATGTCGTTTTCATCCGGTCCGATGGTGGTCTTTCTATCATCACCGTATTTATCACGAATTAAGATTATCTCTTCCTTGATAACACCTAAAAGCTTCTTCTCATCTGCAAGAATTTCTTTATATTCTGCTATTTTAGCCATAAGATCTGCAAACTCCTGCTCAAGACGTTCTCTTTCTAAGCCGGTCAGAGCACGAAGCCTCATGTCGATAATTGCCTGTGCCTGTGCATCGGATAGACCGAAGTGTTCAATTAAGCGTTCTTTTGCAATATTACCACTCTGAGATCCACGAATTATTTTTATAACCTCATCGATATTATCAAGAGCTATTAATAATCCTTGTAAAATATGAGCTCGTTCTTCCGCTTTATTTAAATCGTATTTTGTACGTCGAATGATTACTTCCTTCTGGTGTAGAAGATAATAATCAAGCATCTGATGGAGATTTAATACTCTAGGTTCATTGTCTACCAGGGCTAACATAATAACACCAAAGGTATCCTGTAGCTGGGTATGTTTATATAACTGATTCAAAATGATATTCGCATTCACATCTCTTCTCAGCTCAATTACAATTCTCATTCCAGTACGGTCTGATTCATCTCTAAGCTCTGTAATTCCATCAATTTTCTTATCTTTTACTAATTCTGCTATTTTTTCAATCAGACGAGCCTTGTTAACCATGTAAGGTAGCTCTGTAACAATAATCCTCGGCTTCCCGTTTGACATGGTTTCTATCTCTGTTACCGCTCTGACACGAATCTTACCACGTCCGGTACGATAGGCTTCTTCTATTCCAGACAATCCAAGTATCTGCGCACCTGTAGGAAAATCAGGCCCTTTAATAATTTTTAGAAGCTCCTCAATATCAGTCTCTTTATCTTCCTCAATCTGATTATCAATTATCTTTAATACTCCGTTGATTATCTCTCGCATATTATGAGGTGGAATATTGGTTGCCATACCTACGGCAATACCAGAGGTTCCATTTACAAGAAGATTTGGATATCTAGCCGGTAATACAGTCGGTTCTTTCTCTGTTTCATCAAAGTTAGGTAAAAAGTCTACGGTATCCTTGTTGATATCAGATAACATCTCCATAGAGATTTTGCTTAAACGGGCTTCCGTATAACGCATGGCGGCAGCACTATCACCATCGACGGATCCGAAGTTTCCGTGCCCATCAACCAGTGGATATCGGGTTGAGAAATCCTGTGCCAATTTAACCAAGGCATCATAAATAGAACTATCACCATGAGGATGGTATTTACCCATAGTATCACCGACTATACGGGCACATTTACGATGGGGTTTATCCGGTCCATTGTTTAGCTCTATCATTGCATATAAAATTCTTCTTTGTACTGGTTTTAAGCCATCTCTAACATCGGGCAAGGCACGAGCAGCGATTACAGACATGGCATAATCAATGTATGAAGTTTCCATTGTCTTTTTTAGATCGACATCTTGCACCTTGTCGAAGATATTTTCATCCATTCTTCTTCCTCCGTTTTCTTACTAACCTATAAGCCAGAATTGTAACTGACTTTTCTAATGCTTATCGTCTTAGATAAGAATCTTAATCCTGTTTATTCTATCTTTCGAATCATTCGCTTAGATATCTAAATGTTTAACATACTTTGCGTTTGCTTCTATAAACTCTCTTCTAGGTTCTACTTTATCCCCCATCAACGTAGTAAAGGTCAAATCAATTTCCGAGGATTCCTCCTCATCCATGGTAACTCGTAGTAAAATTCGCTTTTCTGGATCCATTGTGGTATCCCAAAGCTGAACAGCATCCATCTCACCAAGACCTTTGTAACGTTGAATTTTATTATTACCGTCACGACCGATCTCAACTAAAATTTCGTTTAGCTCATCATCACTATAAGCATACTTTACAAACTTGTTCTTCTCAACCTTATACAGAGGAGGCTGTGCTAGATACACATGTCCCTGTTTAATTAACTCTGGCATGAATCTGTATAAAAAGGTTAATAGCAAGGTGCTAATATGAGCACCATCCACATCCGCATCTGTCATTATTATAATTTTATGATAACGAAGACGTGATATATCGAAATCATCAGAGATACCAGTACCAAAAGCAGTTATCATGGCTTTTATCTCATTATTAACCAAAATTCTATCTAATCTGGATTTTTCAACGTTTAGTATTTTACCACGAAGCGGTAATATAGCCTGAGTCGCTCTGGATCTAGCTGTTTTTGCAGATCCACCCGCAGAATCTCCCTCAACGATATAAATTTCACATTTTGTTGGATCCTTCTCGGAACAATCTGCCAACTTACCAGGAAGACTTAAGCCCTCCAGTGCTGTTTTTCTTCTGGTTAGCTCCCTAGCTTTTCTAGCTGCATCTCTAGCTCTTTGCGCTAAAATCGACTTTTCACAAATCGTCTTTGCAACGTTGGGATTCTGCTCTAGAAAATAGGTTAGCTGTTCTGTCACGATATTTTCTACCGCTCCTCTTGCTTCACTATTACCCAGTTTTTGTTTTGTTTGACCCTCAAATTGAGGATCTGGAACTTTTATACTAATAATAGCGGTAAGACCCTCTCGAATATCCTCACCGGAGAGATTTGATTCACTGTCCTTTAAAAATTTCTGTGAGCGGGCATAGTCATTAAAGGTTTTAGTCAGTGCATTCTTAAAACCAATTAAGTGTGTGCCTCCCTCCGGAGTCGTTATATTATTAACAAAACTATAAACACCCTCTGTGTAAGTTCCATTATGTTGCATAGCAACTTCTACATAGACTTTTTCTTTTTGTCCTTCACAATATATAATTTCTGGATATAAAGAATCCTTATGTCGATTTAAATATTCAACATACTCCTTGATTCCACCGGCATAATGAAAATCTTTTTCCTTAATCTCTTCTTCCCTTATATCCCGAAGTTTAATTCTTAAATTTTTAGTTAAAAAAGCCATCTCTCTAAGACGTTGCTTTAATATATCAAAATCATAAACAGTCTCTTCAAATATTTCTTTATCCGGAAGGAAGGTTACTTTGGTTCCCTGCTTGTCAGTTTCTCCAACTTCTTTCAGGGGACAAACTACCTTACCTCTTTCATATCTTTGATAATACTGTTTTCCATCTACGCTAATCTCAACTTCAAGCCATTCCGATAAAGCATTAACAACCGAGGCACCAACTCCATGAAGACCTCCAGATACCTTATATCCTCCACCGCCAAATTTTCCCCCGGCATGTAAAATTGTAAATACGACCTCTACTGCTGGAATTCCTGCTTTATGGTTTATACCCACGGGAATCCCGCGGCCATTATCTATTACAGTTATGGAATTATCTGAATTAATGCTAACCTCTATTGTATCACAATAACCCGCCAATGCTTCATCTACTGCATTGTCAACTATTTCATAAACTAGATGATGTAATCCCTTGGAGGAAGTTGATCCGATATACATACCCGGTCTTTTCCTTACAGCCTCTAATCCTTCCAATATTTGAATTTGATCTGCACCGTATTCGTTACTCATTATTACCTCCATCTATCCGCTCACGGCGGATGTCATTCCAGCTGTATCTTTACAATTTATCATTTTGTTATGACTAAATCAATTTTCACTTATAACAGTTCCATTTTCTACATGGAATATATTATTATAGTTAAATCTATGATTAACAAACTCCTCTAACCCTGTACAGGTTATGATTGTTTGTATATCTCCTAAGCTGTTTAATAAATGATTTTGCCTATTTCTATCTAGTTCAGACAATACATCATCCAATAACAGAACCGGATTTTCCTTGATTAAATATTTCACCAAATCAATCTCGGCAAGTTTACAAGAAAGCGCTGCTGTTCTTTGTTGCCCCTGGGACCCAAATCTACGGATATCGATACCATTTGTTAAAAATGACATATCATCCCTATGAGGTCCAACATTGGTCATCTTTAAAAACAAGTCTTTATCCTGGTTTTTTTTAATTCGTTCCTCAAGCGCTTCCTCCTGCACATTAGGTTCGTATTGTAGCAGCAGATTTTCCTTACCACCAGTTAATTTATTATGTATGGGAGAAGTTAATTCATTGAGACTTTGAATAAATTCCTTACGGGCTCTAATAATATACCTACCATGCTCCGTAAGCTTATAATCCCATATATATAGTGTATCCAATAACTTCCTGTCCAACCCAATCTGTTTTAGCAAATTGTTTCGTTGAGCAAGAACTTTGTTATAATTGGTCAAATGATGCAAATAAACCTTATCTAACTGGCACAGTTCCAGATCCATAAATCTTCTTCTCTGACCAGGACCGTCCTTTATAATATATAAATCCTCAGGAGAAAAAAACACAAGGTTAAGCATTCCGAATAATTCACCTTGTCTTTTAATCGGGATACCGTCTATAGCAACTCCCTTGGCTTTATTTTTCTTTAAATGCAAATCAATTCGATGTGAAACTTGTTTTTTCTCAATTAAAATTCGAACATGAGATTCGTTCTTATCGAACTGAATTATATCACGATCCTTACTTCCCCTATGGGATTTTGTTGTACCACCGAGATATACAGCTTCTAAAATATTAGTCTTACCTTGGGCATTTTCACCATATAAGATGTTGGTTCCAGAATGGAACTGCATGTTCAACTGATTATAATTTCGATAATCCTTCAGTTCCAAAGACTTCACTATCATTTCTGCACCATCAATTCTTTACATAATTATCTTTATCTGTTCCCCATCATACTCAACCAAATCACCATCATAGAGCTTCTTACCACGTTGTATTTCAATCGCTCCATTAACTTTCACCTTACCATCTTGTATAACAAATTTTGCATCTACTCCAGAACCAACTACTCCAGCTGCCTTTAGAGCCTGGCCGAGTTTAATATACTCTTCTCTTAACTTTAATTGATGCATATATACTCCATTCTGTCGATACATCGACTATATAGCTTATGTCTCATATATTTATTAATTCCATGGTAAAAAATCCGGCCTTTTAGCCGAATATTAATTGGTGACATTAATATTTACTGGTAAAATAAGGTATATATAAGATTGATCTTTATCTCTAATAAAGCAGGGTGCCTTAGCATTAATCAAATAGAGATCAACTGTCTCATCTTCAATCACCCGTAGAGCATCTAATAAAAACTTTGGATTAAAGCCTATGATAACATCCTTACCCTCCATGGTTATATCAATTTCTTCATTCATAGAACCAATGGCAGTATTTATCTTAAGCTCAAAATTAGAATTATTAATATTAATTATTACTGGCTTCTTATCATTTTCTCGAATAAGCAAGGAAGCTCTCTCGATACAATTCTGAAGTTCCTTTTTATTAATCGTAACCTTCGTCTCATAATCACTGGATAGCATTTGATCAATCCGGTAATACTCACCTTCGATTAAGCGGGTTAATACTACAGTATCATCAAACTCAAACAATGCATGTTTGTCTGTAAAATAGATACTTACGAGAGAAGATACTTCTCCAGATAGAATTTTACTAATTTCATTTAGTGTTTTTCCTGGAACAATAACCTTACGATCCTCATACTCTTCCTTCATAAGTACTTTACGAATAGAAATACGATGACCATCTAAGGATATTACTCTTAGTTCATTTTTCTTAATCTCAAACAGTTCGCCAGTCATTATCTTATTACTCTCATTATCACTGATAGAAAACACAGTCTGACGAATGATTTCTTTTAGGGTAAACTGTGATAACGTTACTGCATTTACCTTTTCTATCTTAGGGAGGTAAGGAAATTCTTCACTGGATCTTCCTGATATCGAAAAATTAGCTTTTTCACAGATAATCTCTGTCATATAATTATTGTCCGTTGAAATATATACTTCATTTTCTGGAAGTCTTCGAACTATTTCTGAAAAAACCTTAGCGTTTAAAGCAACGGTTCCTTCTTCTATAACTGTTCCCTCTACCAAAGTCTCTATACCTAACTCCATGTCATTGGCAATTAGTTTGATGCTCTGCGCCTTAGCTTCAATAATCAAACATTCTAGAATGGGCATGGTTGATTTTACGGGGACAGCTTTCAATACAATATTAACACTATTTAGTAAATGAGATTTATGGCATTGTATTTTCATTGTGTATAAACTCCCTTCGCGTTTAATAGATAAATATATAAAAGATTCTTAGCAGTAGTCTTAGTAAGGGTCGTGAATTTGTTGAAAACCGTACTTAACCCAATAAAGGTAAGACTTTCGAGCTTTGATAACCATGTTTCTGAACTGGATTTTCCCTGTGGATAGGTCTTAAGAATCCCACATACATAAAATGTAAAAGAAATCATTCACAGAAAATCTCTGCAATATCAACCAGTTATCAACAGATATCAGGTAAAAAAAGAAAACCGAATTATTCTGGGTTAATCTTCTTAATTAGAACATCAATTGTATTGTGGATAGATGCATCGTTATTCATATCTTTTGTCACCTTGTCACAACCATGAAGTACAGTAGAATGATCTCGGTTACCTAAGGCCTTACCAATATCGGTTACTGATTGTTCCGTTAGGCGACGACAAAGAAACATTACGATCTGGCGTGGGAAAGAAATATTTCTAGACTTGTCCTTAGAATAGATCTCTGCCGGTGTAATATTATAATGCTCTGAAACAATATCAACGATTAAGTCCGTGGTAATAATCTTTTTCTCGTTAGGAGAAATGATATCCTGTAGGGCTTCTTCAGCCAATTCAATATTTAATTCCCTTTTCTTTAACCTAGAAAAGGCAACAATCTTCGTTAGGGCACCCTCTAATTCACGAATATTAGATTTTATATTAGTAGCAATATAGCGGAGAACCTCATCATCAATTTTAAATCCGTCTAATTCTTCTTTTTTCTGAAGAATCGCCATTCTAGTTTCATAGTCTGGGGACTGAATGTCAGCCATCAAACCATGTTCAAAACGAGAACGAAGTCGATCTTCCAAAGTAAGCATTTCCTTGGGAGGACGGTCGGAGGAGATGATAATCTGCTTTTTTGATTCATGCAACGTATTAAAGGTATGGAAGAACTCCTCCTGGGTACTTTCCTTACCTATTATAAACTGAATGTCATCGATCAATAATATATCTATGCTGCGATACTTTTCTCGGAACTGATTTGTTGTTTTTCTCTGAATAGAATCAATCAGCTCATTGGTAAATTTCTCGCTGGTTACATATAATACCTTAGTATCGGGATTTTGATTAAGAACAAAGTGTGCTATGGAATGCATTAAATGGGTTTTACCCAATCCTACACCTCCATAGATAAAAAGAGGATTATATATCTCCCCTGGATTCTCGGCAACGGCAAGTGAAGCAGCCCTTGCAAATTCATTGTTTCCGCCGACTACAAAGGTATCAAAGGTATATCTTGGGTTAAGAAAGGTAGGTCTATTGCTGTTCTTTTTAACAGCTACCGGTGAAGCCTTATGCTCAGAAAAATCAATTTGGCTGGCCAGTAGAAATTTAAGTTCAAAGGGTTCATTCATAACCTCTTCAATGGATACCTTCAAAAGTAACTCATATTTATTACGAATAATATTAATACTGGGAGGCCCTATACGTTCATCATTGATTAATATCGTGATGACATGATCCTTAACGTCATAAACCCTAAGAGGTTTTAACCATGTATTATATGAAACCTCAGTTATTCCGTATTCGGATACCAAACATTTTAATATTTCTTCCCATTTTGATTCAATAATATTTTTCATAATAGCCTCCATAGATACTCACATAGTTATATATTATAACAAAATTATTAAATTTTCAATGGTTATTATGCCATTAATTCAAATGTGGAAATTAAGGATAAACAAATTAACAATATAAACACCGATCAATGTGAATAAACAAGGTATTGACGAATGTAATATAGTAAAAACAAGAACAGGTTATCCACAAATCAACTAAATTTATCGACAAAATGCATATATATAGGAAGAAACTAATATCCACATCCATTTGGGGGACAACGTGGGGATTAAAAAACCTACTTGACGTAAAAGGCGTTTGCGAATATAATAGACGTGATATTCCAATATATTAAGTAGAATAGAGAAAATATGCTTAACTGTACCGGTAATATAAAAGGTCTGCCAGGCAGACAACCGTTAAAGAAGGAGGTGCATATCAATGAAAATGACATTCCAGCCGAAAAAGAGACAAAGATCTAAGGTCCACGGTTTTAGACAGAGAATGAGCACAGCAGGAGGCAGAAAAGTCTTAGCTGCTAGAAGAGCTAAAGGAAGAAAACAGTTATCTGCTTAAGATTCTAACATAGGTCGCATTATTTGTGACCTTTTCTTCTATAGTTAAAAATCGGATTGGCTGCGAAAACAGTCAACCGATTGCAAAAAAACGCCGGCATAGCCTGCGGCTTTTTGCATATCAGAAAGAAACAGCAGGTTGAAGCATGAAGAATACTGAATCAATAAAAAAGAATAAGGATTTTAAAGATATTTACCGGACAGGCAAATCCTATGCTAACAAATATTTAGTTATGTATGTAAAAAATAATGGGTTAAGTAGTAACCGAATTGGAATATCCGTAAGTAAGAAAGTTGGAAATAGTGTTGTAAGACACAGGATTACCAGATTAGTCAGGGAAAGCTATCGGCTGTCAGAAGATAATATTCTGAATGGATTGGACATAGTAGTTGTCGCAAGAGCAAATGCAAACGGAAAAGATTACAGCGAAATTGATAGTGCAGTAATACATCTGATGAAACTCCATAAAATAAGGATCATTAATAACAAAGACAATAGAACGGATAGAATATAAAAAAGCAG
>CAYMLE010000088.1:0-2261 GCA_964391115.1 uncultured Herbinix sp.
TAGTAATAATACTGGTAGCGTCAAGGGAAGAAATAGTGTGAATGAGGCTGAGGGTAAGGGTGAAAAACAGAAGAACAATCCATATTATACATGGTGGTAAGGGTATCAATTTAGTTTTCTGTAATTAATATTTCATATGGAATCGTGAAATAGTAAGTCCATATTAGATTTGCTCTTTACATTATTGCTCCTATGGGGCATTATTTATCTATAATGTTGAATGAGGAGTGAGACCTATGATCACAGAAATCGTTAACGCGCAACGCTCATTTTATCGGTCGGGAGCAACGAGAAGTTATGCCTTTCGAATGAAAGCTCTTAGTAAATTGAAAAATGCCATTCTCCGTAACGAAGGCTTGCTTCTTGAAGCCTTGGCGATAGATTTAAATAAATCCGAATCTGAAGCTTATCTGTGTGAGATAGGGATAGTATTGGATGAGATCCGTTTTCACCAAAAGAATCTTCAGAGATGGATGAGAAATCGAAGGGTAGGAACAGCGATTGGGCAGCTTCCTGGAAGCTGTTTTCGTTCACCGGAGCCCTATGGAGTAACCTTAATAATGGCACCCTGGAATTATCCTGTAAATCTATGCTTTGAGCCCCTTATTGGTGCAATATCCGGAGGAAATACAGCAGTGGTTAAGCCTTCTGAATATGCATCAGCAACCAGTGCTGCAGTGACTAGGATAATAAAGGAGACCTTTCCTCCAGAATATATTACTGTTGTGGAGGGAGGAAGAGATCAGAATACAGCCCTACTAAAAGAACGCTTCAACTATATCTTTTTTACCGGAAGCACGGAGGTTGGTAAAGTCGTTATGGAAGCGGCAGCCAAGTATTTGACTCCAGTAACACTAGAACTCGGTGGTAAAAGCCCGGTTATTGTTGATGAAACTGCTAATATTAGGTTGGCTGCCAGAAGAATTGCCTTTGGTAAGGTAATCAATGCCGGCCAAACCTGTGTTGCACCAGATTATTTATTGATTCATGAAAGTGTAAAAGATCGATTTGTCAAGGAATATGAAATGGCTTTAAAGTCGTTTTTTCCAAGCGGTAATTGGTCTGAAATGGTTAACCTTATATCAGACAAGCATTATAAACGGGTAAAGAATCTGATGAAAGATGGGCATGTTTTACTCGGAGGCGGTTATGATGATCAAAAACGTTTTATTGAACCGACATTGATTGATAGGGTAGATATAGAATCACCGATTATGAAAGAAGAGATATTCGGTCCGCTATTACCCATTATTTCATTTAAAAAGCTTGATGATTGTATCGAAATGATTCAATCGTTACCCGAGCCGTTAGCTCTTTACCTATTTACTAAGAATTCAAAGACAAGGAAGAAAGTTTTTCATTTCTGTTCCTTTGGAGGAGGGTGCATCAATGATACCATCATGCACTTAGCAAATCCGAGATTGCCTTTTGGTGGCGTCGGAGCCTCAGGCATGGGAAGCTATCACGGAAAGAAGAGCTTTGACACCTTTACTCATTATCGCAGTGTTTTTCATCAGGTTAATTGCTTTGATAATCCAATTCGATACATGCCTTATAAGGAATGGAAGCACAAATTGGTGAGAAGAGTATTACGGTAATACGATTATTAGCCATGTAAGGAGGAATAATATTGTCAAATCTACCAAACAGCAAAAATCCGAATCAGCTGACTAAGAATAACAATGGTCTGGCAGAGCGTAATATCACTAGTGACGATATGAAGGAATATAAAAATACAATGGATAATACCCGCAGTTATGTAAGTGGTGATAAGGAATGGTCCTCCTCCAGTCACCAATTTACCGGTGACACACCAAATCCGAACGGAAAATAGAAAATAGAAAATAGAAAGAATAGCGCCTAAACTTATTCGAGAATTCAGGCGCTATTTTTTATGATAGATTATACTATTTTAGATTTATTAAGGTAAGATAAACAAAGCTATTGTTCGGGTTTATCTACATTTTTAATCCTTGAAGTATTTACCATAATACCGTTTGTACCTCATATTTTGCTGATGATTGTATTGTGTATCCTCTACTTTAGGATGATGATGATCCTTATCAGGAGGTCCTACCGGAGGAATTACCGGAGGCATGATAGGAGGCACTGGTTTTTGATGATTTGGGTCTTTTGAATCTGTTTTTTCACACTTGTGATTCGGTTTCTTAGGTGGTGGATTGCATTTCGAACCAAACAGTAAACCAAGTAAGAAAAATACAATAATCAATACGATAAATATTACGATAAATATTACGATA
>CAYMLE010000088.1:2361-11698 GCA_964391115.1 uncultured Herbinix sp.
AAGTAAGAAAAATACAATAATCAATACGATAAATATTACGATAAATATTACGATAGAGAGACCCCATGGACTACAGATGAATCTCGGAGGACATGTGGGATCCGGAGGACATGTGGGATCCGGAGGACATGTGGGATCCGGAGGGCAAGTGGGACATGGAGGGCAAGTAGGATTTGGAGGATCTGGTGGAAAGTCTTCAGGACAGATAACTACGGAAACATGACTAACATCAGCCGGGTTTCCAGAAGCATTATCAGGAGATACTAAATCGGTATCCCCTCGTACTGTGGTATCATAGGCATATAGGTTAAAGGCATCTCCTCCCTTGACGATAACGGCATTAATTGGGAAATTGCTGCTCCAGGATAGAACTTTCGTAAAACTTTCACCAGGCTCTGTACCAACGGTTACGGTAAATGAAAATTCACCTTCCGGATCAACGGCGCCTGTTTCATCAAAGTTAACAGTGTAAGTCCCTGGTGTTCCGCTATTTGGTATTTCATAATGAATGCAACCCTCTGGAGGAGTATAATCCATGGGATTGGAATCGTTACCTGGATATGGGGTCGGATCTACACTAGCTGCTTTTACAGGACTGGTTAATGCAAATGCGATAAGAAGTAAAGCTCCAACAATAGTATATAGTTTTTTCATAAGACGACATTTCCTAACATTGTTCTCACTATAAGTATATGAAACGTCAAGTTTTTTGTTACATTTTTAATAAGCGGGTATTCAAATAATACAATATATGCATCAGTTGGTAATCAACTAAACTTAAAATTTAATAAAATAATTCATGATATTTCTAACGATTTATAGTATTATGGAATACATGGATAAAGTGTATCAAAGGTAGAAAAAACACACTAGTAATAGCAATCATTGGTTTTGACGTTTGATAAGACAAGACTGATGTAGCTGCAAGATTACTACATAGGGAGGATATTTGATTTGATAAACAGTGAAATATTAGAGATAAGAAAACAATTTAAGCATGAAAACTGTGCCATTACGAAATTTAGCGGATGTTATGTGGATGGCGAGAAAGAGATTAAAACAAAGTTTAATGAAACCTTCTTGGGAATGCCGGAGGAGGAGACATTTAAATATTTTGAAATTTTCAAAAAGACCCTTTCCGGGACCATAGGAAAAAACTTGATAAACATGGAGTTTCCAATGGATACAGAAATGGAAGGCGGTACACAAGAAGTCCTGATGAAGCTTAGAGACAGTGAGCTCAAGGACGAGGCTCTGGTGGATGAATTCTATAGGAAGGTAATTGAGATGTATGACTTTACTGGGAATTACCTCATTATTCTTATGTTTGCAGCCTATGATGTTCCTGGCAAAACAAATGATAGGATATTGATGGATGATGCATCAGAGGAGGTATATCGTTACATATTATGTTCGATTTGTCCCGTAAAGCTTTCGAAACCTGGATTAAGTTATCATGAGGATACAAACCAGATTCAAAAAAGAATTCAGGACTGGGTGGTAGGTGCTCCGGAAAATGGTTTTCTCTTCCCCGCCTTCAATGATCGCAGTACGGATATTCACAGCATTCTCTATTACTCCAAGAACTCAGAGGAGTTACATATGGACTTCGTAGATCAATTATTGGGTTGTCAGGTTCCAATGTCGGCCGGAGGGCAGAAAGAAACCTTCCAGGCTTTGATTCAGGAGACTCTTGGTGAGGAATGCGATTACGAGATTGTCCGAAACATTCATGAGAAGCTCAATGAAATTATAGAAGAACATAAGGAAAAGGAAATCGCTGAGCCTTTGACCCTAGATAAGACAGAGGTGAAATACCTGTTAAAGGAAAGTGGCGTAGAGGAAGAAAAACTAAAGGATTTCGAACAGCATTATGAACAGATCACCGGGGAAAATGTATCTCTGCTGGCTCAGAATGTAGCGAACACTAGGGTATTTGAAGTGAAAACGCCGGATGTTGTTATAAAAGTAAATCCTGACCGAGCGGACCTGGTAGAGACAAAGTTTATCGATGGTCGCAAATGTCTGGTGATTGAGATCAACGACCAGGTAGAGGTTAATGGTATTGCTGTTAGAACGATGATTCATAAAGAATCAGAATTAGGCTAAATAGAGATAGTTTAATAAATTTATCTTAAACAAACAAAATAGTATTTTTCCACTGATAGAATAGGCGGTAATGAACATAAACACACTTGTTCATTACCGCCTAAAATTATTTTTTGATGGTTTTAATATTCAAGCTAATTTGGGTTCGTTGTTTGGATGATAACCGGATACTTTCAAGTGTTGTCTTTATATAATGAATGTTATTAAGTATTATAATGAAAGTCAGTGGCCATGATTGTTTTTAGTCTACAGTAACCGATCGTAATGCATTATTACTTGCTGCTTTTCTTATCCCTACCCATTAATAAAGGAAAGACTCCTTCTTCTATCACCTTATCAAGACGTTCCTTCATATGGTTTTTGTACATTGTTACATCTTCCTCTTCAAACACACCAAGCTCACCAAGTTTATCCATTAACTTTAGGTTAGCCTTCAACTCTTTGTCCAACAGCCCATACACCTCTTTTTTCTGTTTCGGTGTCAGAGCGTTCCATTTCTCGTTGGCTTGACGCATCTTTTCTTCAAATGCTGATCTGCGTTCCTTTTGATCCTCTTTATTGTCTGACAGGATTACTGATTCCGAGTCTGTTTCAGCGGCATATGCCGTTATGGGACTGATGCCGCTTATGCCGAATAGACAGACTGCAGCTAAAGTACATATTTTTGCCTTCAACATCCGATTTCCTCACTTTCGATAGAACAATCAAGCCACTAACTTTCTCCCTTAGTATTTGCATCCTTTGTACTGAAATAACATATCAATATAATCCAATTTTTCTGTAGATGGACAAAATTATCAATAACTTCCATGAATATTAGAACCGTCCCCTTAGAGTTGACAGGGAACGGTTCATTTTATAGTTTTCTGTGTAAATGTTTATATAATATCTCTTGCAGGCATTTCGGTTGGAATACCTGGGGTTGCTATGGAAGGGTTCGGTTGTTCAATCTCTGTGCGGCGGGCCGGTTCTCTGTTACTATTATCTAGGTTAGTATCATTTCCAGTATCCCGTCTTTCGTGGTCAGTTCTTTTCTTTTCTTGGTTCATATGATCTCTCCTCTCAGATATAAATCGTTATTTAGAAAATTGCTAAACTCATAAATTGCAGTCACTGTAGGCACAGCAATTACTGTTCCAAGGCAGAAGTTAATCGGAATAGTATAGTATTGGCAGATCAAGTGGATATGTATTCAATAATTTTGCTATAGAGCATGGAGTCTACTAATGTTATCTCATTATTATGATTTCATAAGTAATTACATAAATGATTACATAAATAATTACATAAATGATTACATAAATAATTACATAGATAATTTATTCATAATATAGAAGAAATCACTATTGATTGATATAAGAATGGTGGATAGAAACGTTATGACATAAATGAACCAGGGGTACTGCAGATGGGCTTATCTTCTTCAAATAATCACTAAATTAGAAGCGGATTTAATATATATGTAACATATTATTCATAAAATCGAAGTGATAATCATTCATTTAATGTGGATGAAGATAAGCAGCGCATGGATGGCTTTTTGCATTTGATTGGCATATAATATATGACCACAACCCTTGGTTTTGCTGAGGTTTGGCTTGTTCAGTGAGAATGGAATTGCATTTTAAAAAAGCAAAGATCTGCCATAAACTAGGAACTTTTATAGATGAACTTAGGTGTTACAAGCATAAAATAGGTAGGACAACCAATATCTAACTCTTGAACAAGAAGTTCTACCGTGGTAGTATAAAGGAGCAGCAAGAAAGACACCAAATAGGAGGTAAAACACATGAAGAAAATAATAGTTACATTATGTTCCTTAGCACTTTCACTTGCAGGCACCTTTGGCGTAAATGAGTTGTCAAATCAGAATGACAATGCTATAGAGACAAAAACCAACATCAATAACGAGGCACAATACGCTGATGATATGGAGGAGCAAACAAGCCGTCCTGCAGAGAATACCGCGGAAGTAAAAGAGCTTCAGAAAGAAAGCGTTGAAGTTGAGAAGAAAGAGGCAGCCCCTGCCGAGGATAAAGCACCAGCAAAAGCTACAGATGATAATAAGAAAAAGGATGTTAGCAATCAAGTAGCAAAAAATACAGCAGAAGAGAAAAAGACTTCTAATAAAAATAGCGTTAAGGAAGCCATTGTTAACGCACCAGTTAAGGAAGCTAAGAAAACAGCAACCGATAATACACCTGTGAAACAGGTAAGTCAGAATAAGAACACCAACAATACTGCACCTGCGAAGCAGGTAAGTCAGAATACAACCAATAATACGATTAAGACTACACCAACAAGTAAAAATATAAACAGTAATAATACCAATGGTAAGGTTTATGTTTATAAGAATATTGATTTATCCAATTGTGATAATACACAAGAAGTAGTAGAAAAATTACAGAAATATGGTTTTGATAATATTAATATGGGTAATGTAAATAATATTTCCTCCCTAGAGGATATCTTGGCACAGATTAATGGATCCTTCAACAGTGGCTCCAATGGAAATACAGGAACAACTACACCCGCACCTACCACAAAACCCGCACCTACCACAAAACCTGCACCTACCACAAAACCTGCACCTACCACAAAACCTGCACCTACCACAAAACCCGCACCTACTACAAAACCTGCACCTACTACAAAACCGGAGCCTACAAAAGCCCCTACGAATAATACCGGAATAAGTAGTTATGCAAACCAAGTACTGCAGCTAGTAAATCAAGAACGTGCAAAAGCAGGACTTTCTGCTTTAACAACGAACTCAACATTAACAGCAGCAGCTGATAAGCGTGCTCAGGAAACCGTTCAATCCTTCTCCCATACAAGACCCAATGGAACTTCCTTTTCAACTGTTTTAAAGGAGTATGGAATTTCCTATAGAACATCAGGTGAGAATATTGCCTATGGTCAGAGATCTCCTCAGGAGGTTGTTAATGGATGGATGAATTCCCCTGGACACAGAGCAAACATCTTAAATGGTAACTTTAACAAAATCGGTATTGGTGTGCATCAACAGAACGGTGTTATTTACTGGTCTCAGCTATTTACGAACTAATTTCAGCTATATTGTACCGATAACAGATTAACAAAAGAAATACTAGATACAGAATATCTCATGTGTATGACCCAGGGATAAATGATGTGGCTACAGAGAAACTCTTTCAGAGACAATGTTAAAGAAATGAGGTTGAGTTAGAAATCTACAAGCAATTATCAGCTTGTAGGCACTAATTCAACCTCATTTCTTTATTTGTTTTAGGCTAAGGATTTTGAAAATGTAATATTCTTTTGAATCTAGCTCAAAAGGATGCCTTAAATCGGTTCGTTCGGATTATAAACACGATAATACCCTTGAGGGAATCCGCAGACTGGACATCGTTCCGGAGAACAGGTACCACTTAAGATATTACCACATTGCATGCAGATCCATAAGACTTCATTTGGTTTGCATTCCAATTCCCCACGTAATAATTCTTCATAGTAAGTTAAAAATTCTAAGCTGTGGTTTAAATCAATATTGGCAACTCCATTAAATAGTGATGCAATATCGGTATATCCCTCCTCTAGAGCTACCTGTGCAAATTCACGATACAATTCATTGCCGATATAGTTATCACTTTGAGCTTCGCTTAATAGAAATTCCGCCGTGGTAGGAATAGTACCTCCGTTTATTTGTCTTAACCATATCCTGGCATGTTCACGATTGTTTCCGGACACTGTTTCAAAGGTCGAAGCAATCGGAATATATTGTTCCTGTCTCGCTCTATCTCCACTTATTAAGTTCCGAGCAGAGGACATAAGCTCGGTCTCATAAGCTGTTTGCAAATTTGCATAAGTTCTGCTTTGTTGGAATTCCATAATTTCACCTTCAGGAATACAAATGATATTGATATATCATATGAGCGTAAAATCTTATTTATGAAATGATGAAGTGGGAATCCTATTCTTATTTAAAACTGATCCAGTAAAGCTTCTGATTCTTGTATCGCGTTTTGGAGAATACGTTCCACATCATTGCCGATAACATCCACAGCCTCTGCCGAGATGGTTTTAAAGTCCGTTATGCCGAAAAAGCCCAATATGGTTCGTAGATAGCGATCGCCCATCTCGAAGGTTGAACCAGGACTATCGTGATAATTACCACCTCGAGAGGTGATGTGGATTGCCTTCTTATTCCTACATAATCCAATCGCTCCATCTTCCGTATATTTAAATGTAACACCAGTTACGCTGATGTAATCAATATAAGCTTTCAGCTGGGCAGGTATGCTTAAATTCCACATTGGATCTGCAATCACATATTTATCCGCTTCTACAAATTGATAAGCATATTTAAGAATCGGATGGGAGTGACTAGCTTCATTCTTCGGACCAAACACACTATTAATATCTTCATTGCTTAGCGGATGGATTTCTTCTTTGTAAACATCCAGGGTAATTATCTCATCCTCGGGATATTTTTCCTTGTAGGATTTTATAAAGCGATCGGAGATCTGGAAGGTTCTTGATTGCCCTTCCGGTTTTGGATTTGCCTTAATATATAGTAGCTTACTCATTCATGTTACCTCCGCATTCATATTTTGCTAATAGTATGGGAAGGTAGTATGAAATTTATTGAAGTAGAATTAGTTAAATAATTCTTAATAAGGATATCTCTCCTATTTGGTTTATTTCCAAATGGTAAACTTATTTTCGTATTTTTGATATCTTTAGTATCTTAAGTATCAATGGTATACATATAAGCCAGGATTAGGCTTCTACTCTAGGTCTTGTTGGATCGCAGTCGGGCCTCTTCACAACCCCGGCGGTCATGGAAAGCTTCCAGAGATAATAGCATTCCTCCCTAGCCATATGATCTGCCATAAGTGGGAACAAGGTACCTAGAGCTTTCCCATCAATTCGCAAATCTCTTAAATACTCCAAGAATTCCTTGAAGCTATAGATGGCGGTTTCGGCCTGCCCATTCAGACGGCTGAGGGCAGGAAAGGTTTCTAGCTGGGTTCGAAGATAACCACTCATCATAGTGGCTTTTAGTAAAAGGTCCGTAAATTGCACTTCGTATTCATGGCTTTTATCGATAAGATCCTTTTCCACCAAATCTAGATTGGCAGCGACGGAAGCAGCATGGCCAACGGCGTCTGTAAGCCATAAAAGATGATAATGAATCGGATGAAACAGTGCCCAACGGTCACTCGATAGGGCTTGAATAATGAATAAGTACTCCTCTAATTCATTTAACATATCATTAAAAAATGATGAGGATAAGTGTATCTTGATATCAGAATGTAAGGTAAGAGATAACAACAGTAATTTAAATTCTCTGAATTGACTGGTTAGCTGATAAGCTTGATGATTCACCGCTTCCATATCCGGCAAGGTAAGTTCTTTCTTAACCTGATCATACAGTTGATCAAAGCCTATAATGAAATCCTGTGCCCTCTGCAAATATTCAATCTCGTTTGGAGCCAGAGAAAAAAAGATAAATCTTGCATGATCCCCCATTATTTGCAACCAAAACCTATGTTCCGTTAAAGCATGTTCCATGCTTATATAATCGCTCATATATACCTCCGGGTATTCTTCTTGATAATATATATGCAGGAAATTGCTTAAATAGGTGTACGAACTTATCGCCTAGGACGGTAAAGTCATAGGTTGTTACATAAAACCACGGAATCCTCTTCCTATAATCTCACTGGTATTAGTAATTAGAAGGAAGGCTTCTGGATCGGTTTGCTTAATGAATTTTCTTAAATTAACCGCTTGTGTGCGATTCATTACAGTAAGGATAATTTTCTTGTCAAGATTTGAAAAGGCCCCACGGGCATCCATAACGGTAGCACTTCGATGGAGCTTATTCGTAATAAAATCACAGATAGGCTTCGGATTCTCGCATATTATGGTAAAGTATTTATTTAGATTCATGCTTTCTATTACGACATCTAACAGGGTTGACTTAATTAGAAGACCCAAGATGGATAACATACCGGTCTGAATATCAAATACCAGGAAGGCGGCAACGGTCAAGAAGAAATCCGTTATTAATAAAGAGCGGCCAATGTCAATACTGGTATACTTTTTAAGTAACATGGCTATAACATCGGTGCCCCCTGTGGAGGATCCGATATTAAATAATATAGCGGAACCGACGGCAGGTAGAATAACTGCAAAGGCCAGTTCCAATACAGGCTCTTGGGTCAGTGGAGCGTCCATAGGGACAAGGATCTCCAAAAGACTTAATGCCAAAGACATCAAAAGGCTTCCGTAGGCAGTTCGATTGCCAAAGCTTTTTCCAAGAAAAATGTAGCCAATGATCAAGAGGATAACATTTATGATAAGTACTAGAGTACCGGAGCTAATTGCATTATCGGTTAGGTTGCTAATGATCATTGCGATACCAGTGACACCACCGATGGAGAAGTTGTTGGGGAATTTGAAGAAATATACTCCTATCACGACCAACAAAACACCGATGGTTATCAGCAAATATTCTTTTAATTTTATGCTTATTGTACTTTGACTGTTCATACGTCCTCCTTAAGAAGTAATTTATTTTTCAAGGTGATTATGATATCGAACGAATAAATTGTCAAGATAAATCGTAAAAGAGAAATGTTCTTGTAAAGTGATTATAAAAAGGTAAAATAGAGTAGTGGTATGATGAAGAGGCATTAAGAAGAGGCTTAATAAATACTACATAGCAGGTTTGATCATAAATGCTAAGTTTTCTCGTTCTATATAAGTGAGGGTTTGCCATGGAAAATGGTAGGTTTCCATACTTTGGAGGAGCCTTTTTCATACAAAAAGGGGAACTATAATACTTTTCTTGGCGTCTAATGTTTATAAAGACCAGAGAAGGGAGGCTTAACATAGTATTTCTCTAAGGTACCAAGGGAGATACATAGCATAATGTTTTTACCTAGGGATTTTATTTATATGGAAGATATGATAAATGAGGAAGATAAGATAAATGAGGAAGAATAGATAAATGAGGAAGAGCAGTTGAATAAGGGAATAGATAAATGAGGAAGAGTAGTTGAATAAGAAAAAATAGATAAATGAGGAAGAGCAGTTGAATAAGGAAGAATAGATAAACAGGATATGTTAAATAAGGGAGAATAGACAAATAAGAATGAGAAGATAGATAAGGAAGAGCAGTTGAATAAGGAAGAAAAGTTAAATAAGGTAGATAAGGAAGATGAGTTAAACGGGAAGA
>CAYMLE010000089.1:0-11511 GCA_964391115.1 uncultured Herbinix sp.
TGTGAAATGTGGATATGAATTACACAAGGGTAATTATATGGGTGGGACTATATATTATTGCGAACACTGTCAATCATAGCTAACCTTATAGCCAGTGAGCAAATTCTGTAGCAATATCATCATGGTGGATAGAAAAATAATGGGAAAAGAGATTACTATAAGACTTGAAAATAAGAAGGATTTTGAGGAAATTAACAAATTAGTAATTCGTTCTTTTAGCGAAGGGACAAACTACTCGGACGGAACAGGTGAGGTAGCGCTAATAGAAGAAATTCGAGCTGGTAGGTATTATATTCCTCACTTATCATTTGTGGCTGAAATGAATGGAAGGATTGTAGGGCATATAATGTTTTCGCATTTTCCGCTATCAAGGTCTGCAAAAGAATCAACCTATGATAAAAGTATTGTAAAGACGGATACAGTAATGCTGGCTCCAGTTTCTGTTCATGCAGATTACTTTAGGCAAGGAGTTGGTTCTACTATGATTAATTTGGGTATTGATCAAGTTAAGGAGAATGGATATAAAGGAATTCAAGTGGAAGGCAGCCCTGAATATTATAATAGATTTGGTTTTGCTACCTCTTCAAAGTATAATATTTATCCAACCAGCGGGTATCCTATGCAGGTTCCTGAAGGTATGATGTATATGGAAACATATCCTGGCTCTCTTGAAGAGATATCCGGGTATGTAATATATGATATGTATGAGAATGCATAGATGTAGTTATAAAGTAGTGAAAGAAATCATAGAAATCATTTTTATTATATTATTTAGGAGGGAAAAAACATGGCAGCAGAAATCGTAAAGGTTTACAAAGAACATTTCCCGTCCCTTCGTTTTATAGGTAAATGCTACACAAATGCCGACAGAGTTGGTGGGTTTGGTCATAAATGGGGCGAATGGTTTCAAAATGGTTGGTTTGATGAGCTGGAGAAATTAGGAGAACTTAAAGATATTGAAAATGGCTATCTGGGCTTCATGCGTTGCAACGGCTCAGACTTTGAAAACACGTTCGAATATTGGATTGGTATGTTCCTACCTGTAAATACGAATGTTCCCGAGGGATTTGATTACATAGACCTCAGTGAAAGCAATATTGCTGTTTGCTGGATCAAAGGCAAAGAGGATGAAGGTATCTACGATATGCACGAAGCCTGTATCTCCAAGTTCCAGGAAAACGGCATGGGCAATTTCAAAAGTGATGACAAAAACAGAGCTTATTTTTTTGAACGATATAATTGTCCACGCTTTACTGCGCCAGATGAAAAGGGGAATGTAATCTTGGATTATGGAAGCTATTTGGCTGAATAGAATAAATTAATGCTCAAAAAATATTAAGAAGTATAGTCGTTTTTTAACTTATTTCGCAATTACGAGCTTGATTAAATTAAGTTAACTATAAAATCATGCAATGAAATCAACCCAAGGCATTGAAAATATGCTCTGGGTTTTTTTGTTTGTATTATTCCGTCATTTATACTATAATAAAAATGATACGAACTAGTCGATATATAAAGCAAGATAAAATGAAACATATACATATACGGAGGAAGTAAAATGAAGAAGGAGCTACTACTTGGAGAAGGATTAAGGGAAATCGAAATCCTGGAGTTTATGGCAGGAGGCAATTCTTATGGAATTGATATCAGTGATATAAAAGAGATTTTACCTAATGATAATAACATAACTAAGATTCCTAATTCACATACCAACATAGAAGGAATTATCATGCCGAGAGACTTTCTGATTCCGATTGTAAATGTTGCTAAAAGTCTTGGTTTAACGGAAGATCAGGATGTCAGGAAGAAGATGATCATTGTCTCTAGCATCAATGATTTAAACATTGGCTTTCTTGTTACTGAAGTTGCAGGCATGCACCGGACAAATACGGGGAAGATTACAAAACCCGGGAAGAAGCTTACGACTACAGTGAAAGAATTTGTCACCGGTATTCTCAATCTCGAAGACAGACAGTTTGAGATATTGGAACCAAGAGAGATAATTACGAATATAAATTCAGATGTGGTATTAGGATAACAAAAGACCAATGGCTTCTATTGATATAAGTTACGAGGACCTGTTTCTGATATACATTAGATAAAATGGATGGTGTCATATGGCCAAATGCAAATTATGTAAAACCGATATAACAAATGGAAATGAATATTGTGAAAACTGTTTAGAGCAAAAGGACATTAAAACCAATGAATCCTATCTAGATAGTTTATTAAACTCTGTGGCAAATACAACCACAACGGTCAATAATATATATAAAAAGGACCAGAGTCGAAAGCATACAGAAAACGATAATCCCTTAACTTACGGAGATTTAGATCAAAATGATAAGTCATCAGAAGTTGGTTCTGAAATTCATGAGAACTTAATGAACGAGAGTCTGACAAATGAGGATGATCTACCATTTATAGAGAATAACATTCAACAAGAAGAAGATAACGATTCTTTTGTGGAGAAAACCATTCACTCAGAAGAGGATAAGGATTCTTTTGTGGAGAAAACCATTCAACAAGAAGAGGATAAGGATTCTTTTGTAGATAACAACATGAATCTAGAAGAGAATTATATGGAGGAATTTAACCTGGATAATATAGATTTGGATGATCTTGAGGATTTTAGTCAGCTTAGTATTGACGAAGATCTGAAGGACTCATTCGTTATTGGTGATGAAGAATTGTATGATTCGGATACGTTTGCAGAAGATTTTATGAATCAGCTACAATTAGCCCCTGAGACATTGGAAGAAGCAGACCCGATACAAGGTTTTTCTGCTTTAGAGAATGCGAATGAGGATGAAATGGGTGACAAGATTACGAAAGAACAAGTTCAACCAGAGGAGAACATAGATAAGGAGCTTATAGATTTGTTTCCTCAGGAGATAGATTCCACGGAGGATGAATATGATCCATCCATTGGAGATTTATTGAGTGGTATGAATTTATTCGATCAAGTTGTGTTGCCAGATGACATGCTGGAACATATGGATGCTGAGAATAAAACAGATTATTACGAAGAACCAGAGCCACAAGAAACAGATGTACCGATGGAAGATGATTTTTTAAGTCTATTAAGCCAATTTAGCGAGGATGATCCTGTTGCAGCGGATGTTCAAGCGATTAATGATATGTTACATGGTAATCCAAGTAGCCAATTTAGTGAGAAAATGATCCCCAGTGATGTGGGAGAAGTGTTTTCGGAATCCCTAAAAGCAGTTACCTTCTTGGAGGATGCAAAGTTTGAGGATCCGAATCAACTATATCAAGAAATAGACAAGTCAGCAGATAAAACCGAGAATAAGGCAAAGAAAAAGAAAGTGAAACCGGATAAAAAGGTTAAATCGAAGACGAGCGCTCAGAAAGAAAATGTAAATGGGAAGGGATTCTTTGCTAATATATTCGGGAATATCACCGATGATGAAGAGACGTTAAAAAAAGCCGCATCAAAGGAGACAGCAGCTACAAAGGCTAAGGACAGTAAAAAATTAAAGTCCAAGAAAAAAAATAAAAAAACTGCTATCAAAGAGATTGATCCTGGGTTAGAGGATGATTCCGTTGGAAAACGACAGGGAAGCGAGAAACAGGAAGAAGATAAATCTAAGAAAAAGGTCAAAAAAGTAAAGGAAAAGAAACCGAAGAAAGAAGTCGTTGAGACTATTGAGGATTATGAGGAGGTTAGCCGTATCAACCCGATCGGTGCCTCAATTGTATTTGCTTTCTTTGGCATCCTAGTTATCCTTGTAATAATTGGAACAAATATCTTCTCTTATTCCCTCAGTATTACAAATGCAAAAACTCATTTTAATCGACATGAATATACTGAGGCTTATAATCAGGTATATGGTGTGGATATCAAGGATGAGGATATTGAAATTTACGATAAGATTATGACAGTTATGTTTGTTAATAAACAGTTAAATTCATATAATAACTATTATGGGATGAAAAAATATCCTGAGGCTTTGGATTCTCTATTAAAGGGACTAAGCAGATATGACAAATACATTGAATTAGCAACGATATTAGGCATTAAGAGTGATTTGGACTATGTTAGAGATCAAATTCTTGCAGAGCTGGAGCTAGTATTCGGTCTGACGGAGAAGCAAGCAATATCGATTATTAACAGTAACAGTCAGATGGATTATGCCGTAGCAGTATATGATACAATTCAAGGAAATATGACTTACTAAGAAAAAGGAAGGCTAGTATGATTGCAATAATTGATTATGATGCAGGTAATTTGAAAAGTGTAGAAAAAGCTCTGATATCACTAGGTGAAGCTCCAGTAGTAACCCGCGATAAGGAATTAATACGAAACGCAGACAAAGTAATATTACCCGGAGTTGGGGCCTTTGGGGATGCCATGAGCAAACTGCACCATTATCAATTGGTGGATGTAATCAAGGAGGTGGCAGATAGTGATACACCACTCCTTGGCATATGCCTTGGATTACAGCTGTTCTTTGAGCGAAGCTCAGAGACGGAAGGGGTAGAAGGGTTATCCCTATTGAAAGGTGAAATTCTTCGGATTCCAGATCAGGAAGGTCTAAAGATACCACATATGGGATGGAATTCTCTGACTCTTCGGCCAGATGCAAGGTTGTTTCGTAACATTCCGGACCAATCCTATGTATACTTTGTTCATTCCTATTATCTTAAAGCAAAAGAGGAAAGTATTGTGGCGGCGACAACCGATTACAGTACTCAGATTCACGCTTCCATCGAAAAGGACAATATCTTCGCCTGTCAGTTCCATCCGGAGAAAAGCGGAAATATTGGTCTGAAGATACTGAAGAACTTTATAGAACTGAGATAATAGTGAAGCAATTGATTCAAAGGTAGAATATTGGGTCGGTTCTCGACAGAATGGAGGATTTATGTTTACGAAAAGAATTATACCTTGCCTCGATGTCCATAATGGAAGAGTCGTTAAGGGGGTCAACTTTGTTAATTTAAAAGATGCAGGAGATCCGGTTGAAGTAGGTAATGCTTATAATCAATCCGGTGCTGATGAGTTGGTATTCTTGGATATTACTGCGTCCTCTGACGCTAGGACAATAAAGATCGACATGGTAAGGAGAGTTGCTGAGACGGTATTCATACCATTTACCGTTGGAGGTGGAATTCGGACAGTCGAGGATTTTAAACTAATTTTACGAGAGGGCGCTGATAAAGTGGCAGTAAATACGGCTGCTATCCTAAATCCCAACCTGATACGAGAAGCGGCTGATAAGTTCGGTAGCCAGTGTGTAGTTCTTGCCATTGATGCAAAACGCAGGGCAGACGGTTCTGGCTGGAATATCTATAAAAATGGTGGCCGAGTGGATATGGGTATCGATGCAGTCGAGTGGGCGATGAAAGCCTGTGAACTGGGAGCTGGTGAGATACTTTTAACCAGTATGGACTGTGATGGTACAAAGGATGGATACGATCTGGACTTAACGAGAACGATATCTGAAAATGTGTCTGTACCAGTCATTGCTTCCGGCGGAGCAGGAACAATGGAACATTTTTATGACGCATTAACGGTAGGAAAAGCAGATGCTGTATTGGCTGCTTCCTTATTCCATTATAAAGAAATGGAAATCATGGATCTGAAGCATTATCTTTGTGATCGAGGGATAAGTGTAAGGTTATAGATTAATAAAGACGAAAGAATACTCTTTAATTACTTAAGTGTAAAAGAATCGAGGAATAGATATGAGTACCATTACGAATGATTGGCTGGAGGCAGTTGGCGAGGAATTTCATCAGTCATATTATTCTGACTTAAATCAATTTCTAAAAACCGAATATAGTAATCAACTAATATATCCCCCCCGTGATCATATCTTTGAAGCGTTCCATCTGACACCGCTCAAAGACGTGAAGGCTGTTATCCTAGGACAGGATCCCTATCATAATGAGGGCCAGGCTCACGGGTTGTGTTTTTCTGTTCAGCCAGATGTGGCTGTCCCACCGTCACTAGTTAATATCTATAAGGAGTTAAAAGAGGATCTGGGATGTTACATACCGAATAATGGATGTTTGACAAAATGGGCAGAGCAGGGGGTACTTCTTCTGAACACCGTATTAACAGTTCGAGCTCATCAAGCTTTCTCCCATCAGGGTAAAGGCTGGGAGCAGTTTACGGATGCTGTCATAAGAGCAGTTAATGAGCAGGACCATCCGATTGTATTCCTACTGTGGGGAAAACCGGCTCAGCTTAAAAGGAATATGTTAAATAATAAAAAGCATCTTATTCTCACAGCTCCTCACCCAAGCCCCTTATCGGCATACCGCGGCTTTTTCGGTAGCAAACACTTCAGTAAAACGAATGAATTCTTACAAGCGAATGGTAGCAAACCGATCGATTGGCAGATTGAGAATAGATAACTGAATCAATTTATTTTTTCATAAATCGAACAGCCCGATGATTTTGTACGCAGTATGCTGCGAACCAAATCATCGGGCTGTTGAGATTCACCTTTACTCTTTATTCAGATTCTTCACTGCCGTCGATAGCATCAACTTAATGCGGTTCAATTGGTTAACTTCACTAGCGCCTGGATCATAGTCAATGGCCACAATATTAGCCTCCGGATGCTGTCTACGTAATTCCTTGATTACGCCTTTTCCTACGATATGGTTTGGTAGACAGGCAAATGGCTGGGTACAGACGATGTTACAAACACCGGAATGAATAAGCTCCAGCATCTCACCAGTCAAGAACCAACCTTCTCCGGTCTGGTTGCCAATGGATACCACAGGTTCAGCATATTCCGCCAGCTTCGCAATCGGTACAGGAGGAGTAAATCGTTTACTCTTATCCAGTGATTTGGTTGCTTCCTTACGAATCGTTTCCAAGCCCCAGATAACCAGATTGGCGATTCGGGCACTGTTCTTGCTCTTACCAAGATACTTAGCCTTGAAATTATTGTTATATGCACTGTACATAAAGAAGTCTAGTAGATCAGGCACCACTGCCTCAGCTCCTTCAGCTTCCAGTAGTTCAACCAGGTAATTATTGGCGGAGGGTAGGAACTTAACTAGGATTTCTCCCACAACTCCAACCTTTGGTTTCACCATATCCTCATGGATGGGCAAGTTGTCAAAATCCTCAACAATACCTCTGAGATTCTTCTTGTATTCCTTCCAACTGCCTTTCTTAAAGCTCTCTATACAGATATCTCTCCATTTGGCATGAAGGGCATTGGCTGAGCCGGGAACCTTCTCGTAAGGTCTCGTTTTATACAAAACTCTCATGAATACATCACCATATACGAGAGCCTCCATAGCAGCGAGTAAAAGCTTTGGAGTAACTTTAAGTCCAGGGTTTTTCTCGAGACCAGAAGCACTTAAGGAAATGACCGGAATCTGGGACATTCCTGCTTTCTCCATGGCTCTCCGAATAAAGCCAATGTAATTGGTTGCGCGGCAGCCTCCCCCGGTCTGGGTGATCATAATGGCAACCTTATTTAGGTCGTATTTTCCGGAGAGTAAAGCATCCATGATCTGGCCTACCACCATAAGAGATGGGAAGCAAGCATCATTATTTACATATTGGAGTCCTATATCCACGGATCTTCGGTTGTCATTGGGTAGTACTACCACATGATAACCACCACTTTGTAGAGCAGGTTCTAATAGCTCGAAGTGGATTGGTGACATCTGAGGTGCAAGAATGGTATAGCTATCCTTCATATCCTCAGTGAAAACAACTCTATGGTGTGCAGCTGAATTTACTACGGGTGTGATGTGTTTGCTTTCTCTTTCCCTTACAGCAGATAATAGGGAACGGACACGGATTCTAGCTGCCCCCAGATTATTAACCTCATCGATCTTTAACACGGTATATATCTTGCCTGATTTCGACAGGATGTCATTGACTTGATCGGTTGTTACAGCGTCGAGACCGCAACCGAAGGAGTTTAATTGTACTAATTCCAGATTTGGTTGTGTTCTGACATAGGAGGCTGCTGCATAAAGCCTAGAGTGATACATCCATTGGTCAACCACAATCGTAGGACGATCCACCTCACTTAAGTGGGAGATAGCATCCTCGGTTAATACAGCCACCCCGAAGGAATTAATCATCTCTGGAATACCATGATGAATTTCGGGATCAATATGGTAAGGACGACCAGCTAACACAATACCCTTTCTGCCTGTGGTATTCAGATAAGCTATGGTTTCTTCGCCCTTCTTACGGATATCCATTCTAGCCTCTTCTAATTCCGTCCAGGCAGCATCAAAGGCAGTCTGGATTTCAGACGCAGGAATACCTTTTACTTTATAAAGTTCCTTCAATCTCTTGCTAAGTATATCGGCATTTTCAAAGGACATAAAGGGATTCTCAAATTGTATGGAAGGATCCCTTAGTTCCTCAACATTGTTCTTAATATTCTCAGGGTAGGAGGTTACGATCGGGCAGTTAAAATGATTGTTAGCTCCGGCAACTTCATTTCGCTCAAAGGGAATGCTGGGATAGAAGATATTCTTGATTCCCTGGTCAATCAGCCATTTGACATGGCCATGAGCTAATTTGGCTGGATAGCATTCCGATTCGCTAGGGATGGATTCAATACCCAGCTCATAAATCGTTCGGTTTGAGGTGGGAGATAACACCACACGATATCCTAACTTTGTGAAAAAGGTATGCCAGAACGGATAGTTCTCATACAAATTAAGTACACGGGGAATTCCAACCGTTCCTCGGTAAGCCTCTTCCTCGGTAAGGGAAGGATAGGCAAAATAGCGCTCTAATTTATAGTCAAATAGATTCGGGATATTATCAACGTTCTTTTCTTTCCCTAACCCACGTTCGCAACGATTTCCAGTGATGAATTTCCTGTCACCGGTAAAACGGTTGATCGTCAAAAGGCAATGATTAGTACATCTTTTACATCGACCCAACGTGGTATCAAAGGTTAACTCATTGATCTGATCGATGGTAAGCATAGAGGTTTCTTGTCCCTCATAATGCTCTCTGGCGATAAGGGCTGCACCAAAGGCACCCATAATTCCTGCAATATCAGGGCGAACTGCTTCACAGCCCGAGATAATCTCAAAGCTTCGAAGAACAGCATCATTGTAGAAGGTTCCACCCTGTACGACCATCTTTTTGCCCAGATCCTTCGGGTTCGTTATCTTTATTACCTTATATAAGGCATTCTTAATAACGGAGTAAGCAAGACCGGAGGATATGTCTGCTACAGTAGCGCCCTCCTTTTGTGCCTGCTTCACCTTAGAATTCATAAATACGGTACAGCGGGTACCCAGATCAATGGGATTCTTGGCATAAAGCGCCACCTTGGCAAAAGCTTCAACCTCATAGTTCAAGGACTTAGCAAAGGTTTCGATGAAGGAACCACAACCGGAGGAGCAGGCTTCATTTAGAAGAACATTGTCTACGGAGTGATTTTTAATTTTGATACACTTCATATCTTGACCACCGATATCCAGAATACAATCGACATCTGGATCAAAGAAGGCAGCAGCATGGTAATGGGCTACGGTTTCGACCTCCCCCTCATCCAATACGAGAGCGGCCTTAATTAAGGCTTCTCCGTAGCCGGTAGAGCACGAGCGGACGATATTAACTCCTTCCGGCAGAAGCGTAAAGATCTCCTTGATGGATTTTAAGGCAGTTTTTAAAGGACTGCCGTTATTATTACTATAGAAGGAATATAAAAGAGAACCGTCTTCTCCTACCAAAGCAACCTTCGTTGTGGTGGAGCCAGCATCAATACCTAAAAAACAGTTTCCTTTATATTCGCTTAAGCTACTTTTTTTCACTGTATGTATGGAATGACGTTTACGGAAGGACTCATACTCCTCCTCGTCCTGGAATAAAGGCTTCATCCGGTGGACCTCGAAATCCATCTGAATGCCTTTAAATAGTTTGTCATATAGGGAATCGAAATCGGTTACTACTTCAGGCTTGGCATTCATTCCGGCTCCGATAGCGGCAAATAGATGGGAATGCACCGGCGCTATGACTTGATCCTTATCCAGGTTTAGAGTACGGATAAAGGCATGTTTCAATTCATCTAAGAAATGGAGTGGACCGCCAAGAAATGCTACATTTCCTCGGATGGGTTTACCACAGGCCAGACCACTGATTGTCTGGTTCACCACAGCTTGAAAGATGGAAGCGGACAAGTCTGGTTTCGTTGCCCCTTCATTAATTAAGGGCTGTATATCGGATTTAGCAAAGACACCGCATCTTGCTGCAATTGGATAGATTGCCTGATAGCTCTTGGCATATTCATTCAGTCCTGCAGCATCGGTCCTTAAGAGGCTGGCCATCTGATCGATAAAGGATCCAGTACCACCAGCACAGATGCCGTTCATCCTCTGATCAATTCCGTTATTAAAATATATGATTTTTGCATCCTCACCGCCCAGCTCTATGGCAACATCCGTATGTGGCGCATAATCCTGTAGGGATGTAGATACGGCAATAACTTCTTGTACAAAAGGGACTTCCAGGTGTTTAGAGATTGTCAAACCACCGGACCCGGTTATCACAGGAGAAACCTTTATATTACCCAGGGCATCACTTGCTTTCTTCATCAAGCCTGCCAAGGTTTCCTGTATATTAGCAAAATGACGTTCATAGTCAGAAAAGAGAATTTCCTTCTTCTCATCCATAACGACGATTTTTACTGTTGTTGATCCTATATCAATACCTAATGCTTTGATCATCATAATGCATAATCTCCTCAAAATAATTCCGTAAATATATGGTAACTTGAAACAACTTTCTATATTATACGATACATGGAACACAAGTTCAATATTTAAGTTGTTAGAAAACTTTACGAATATTGGTGAAAAATTTAAAAAATTTAAAAATATATTAATAAGGAAGACATGGTTCCGGTGTCATAGGTGATCCAAACAGTAGAACGATGACTTAATTCATTTGAATTATTGTATTATATTCATTTTTAAGTACGTTGTTCATACCAATGAATATAATGGAGTAACGACGGTAGTAATCTGACCCACATGGGGGAAGGAGAATTTAATGTTCTGTGCCAATTATACCATAAAACGTGGTGATACCCTATATTCCATTAGTAGACAACAGAATGTTCCGGTAGATGCCATAATCAGTGCAAATCCCTTCATTAATGTATACAATCTTCAAATTGGGGATATGATTTGCCTCCCGATTAGCATTCCGGGTAATACCTATATCGACACTACCACTTATGAGGTAGTAGAGGGCGACTCTCTGGGACAAATACTTGAGGATAACGGGGCTGATCTGGGAGATTTCATGCAGCTGAATGACCTTTACAGCATTTACTTGGAACCTGGTAGCACGGTTCGGATACCAATCTATGGAGAAGATGACATAATCTTTTAAGAGAATTATCGTCATGATTTTATGTATTTTGAATAAGTCTATAGGGTTGTCCCGAGGAACCATACGACAATGCCTCTCCTGATTGTATGCGTAATATTGGAACTTTATGTCCAGTAAATGCATATTGATCAGGAGAGGTA
>CAYMLE010000090.1:0-11424 GCA_964391115.1 uncultured Herbinix sp.
TAAGGATTCAACACAATAAATATAATTTGAATGTTTCTATATAATTGCATCACAATGCATATACATTCAATAACCCAGAGGAAGATATAACAACTTCTTCTGGGTTTTAATATTCCGTAAGTAGGTAAGCTCTCACAATAAATGCGTTTCGTAAAATATACTTGACAAAATCTTTTTAATGGAATAATGTATAAATAAACAATATGGAGAATAAATATTAACTCGCATAAGGAAAGCGGTTTTGGAATGCATAAGGAATATACAGGATGAAAAAAATGTAAGTAGTATAATAAATATGATGCAAATATTGTGCTGACACCAAATACGCGGTGCTTCGGCTGAATGGAGGATGTGTATGAATTTAAAGGGACGTAGTTTTTTAACCTTAAAGGACTTTACACCGGAGGAAATAGAATATTTATTGAATTTGGCAGCAGAGTTAAAGGAAAAGAAAAAACAGGGTATTACAGGTGAGAGCCTAAAGGGAAAGAATATAGCCTTAATTTTTGAAAAACCTTCGACTAGAACCAGGTGTTCCTTTACCGTTGGCTGTGTGGATGAGGGTGGACATCCAGAATATCTCAGCAAAGATGATATACAGTTGGGATACAAGGAAAGCGTAGAGGATACCGCAAGGGTCTTGGGTAGAATGTTTGATGGAATTGAATTCCGAGGGTTTGAGCAGGAAACAGTAAATAAATTGGCTAAATATAGTGGTGTTCCTGTGTGGAATGGATTAACAGACACCTATCATCCGACACAAATTCTAGCAGACTTCTTGACTTTGAAAGAGCAGTTTGATAATCTGAAAGGGTTGAAGCTTGTATATGTTGGAGACGGTCGCAATAATATGGCGAATAGCCTTATGATTGGAGCCACAAAGCTAGGTATTCATTTTACTGTATTAGCACCAAAGGAATTATGGCCGGGACGAGAATTGGTTACAACCTGTGAAGAATATGCGAGGAACTCCGGTAGCAAAATAACAATATCGGATCATCTCGATTCGGTAGAGGGTGCCGATGCAATTTATACGGATGTCTGGTGTTCTATGGGTGAGGAAGAGCTGGCTACGGAGAGGATTAAACTCCTGCGTCCTTATCAGGTTAATAAGGCTCTTTTAGCTAATAGTAAAAAGGCGAATACGATTCTTCTTCATTGTTTACCTGCTGTTAAGGGCAATGAGATAACAGAGGAGATCTTTGAGCAGTTTGCTGATGTTATATTTGATCAGGCAGAGAATCGAATGCATACGATCAAGGCAATCATGGTTGCTACTCTCGGAAACTAGCTCTAAAGTCGGCTTCAATATCAAAATGAACGATTGAAAAGGAGTTATTTCCTATGTATCAAGATAGGGTTATTTTATGCGCTAGCAGTGCTTATGAAAAGAAATATTACCTGAATGAAGATTTTCAGGCTTTGCCGGAACAGATTCAACAGGAATTAAAAATTATGTGTGTATTATTTACAGAGGAAATAGGTGGAGTTCTATCTCTGGAGTTTGATGAAGAGGGAATTCTGATGTTTCGTATCGAAGTTGATGAAAGTGATCTGCTCTATGATGATATTGGAAGTGCTTTAAAGATTAAGGAACTTCAGAGAACGAAGTCAGATCTCTTAGAGTCTCTTGAGATCTATTATAAAGTATTTTTCTTGGGTGAAGATCCAGTGGCATTGTTGGATGAAGAGGATTAAAAGACAGATTCGTCCATAAATAGGAATAAGATAATTCTGGGTTATGGATACTACTATTAGGAGGCAGACTATGTTATTGGTAATAGATGCAGGAAATACGAATATCACCTTGGGTGTATTTGAAGATGTAAATCTTAAGGCAAATTTCCGTATGACAACCCAGGTTGCTAGAACCTCGGATGAATATGGTTTACTATTAATTGACCTACTAAGATCCAAAAATATTGAGTTGAATGACGTGGATGCTGTTATTATATCCTCTGTTGTACCACAGCTGATGCATTCGCTAACTTCAGGTGTTATAAAATATCTTAATATCACCCCGCTCATTGTTGGCGCCGGAACAAAAACAGGAATAAAAATTGCTGCAGTAAACCCACGTGAGATTGGTGCAGATCGAGTGGTGGACGCAGTGGCCGCCTATGAAATATATGGTGGACCGGTATTAGTCATAGATTTTGGTACCGCAATCACCTATGACTTAATTACAGAGGATGGAACCTTTATCGCTGGGGTGACCAGCCCGGGACTTCGGATAGCTGCCAATGCCCTATGGACACAGACAGCCAAGCTTCCGGAGATAGAGATTGCTATGCCGGATACAATTTTAGCAAAAGAAACCGTTACCAGTATGCAGGCAGGCCTGGTTTTTGGTTGCATCGGTCAGACAGAATATATTGTGAAAAGAATGCTAGAGGAATCTGGGATCATGAAATGTAAGGTAGTTGCTACTGGAGGTCTGGGTAAAATTATTGCTGAGGCTACAGAAACGATTGAAATATTTGATCCTCACCTCACATTAAAGGGCTTGAAAATTATTAGCGACAAGAACAGAAATGGGAGATAACACTGATATGAGTTTTTACATCGGTAAGGTTTTAATAGAAGGTAATCTAGTTTTAGGACCCATGGCAGGTGTAACCGACCTGCCATTTCGTTTACTCTGCAAGGAAAAAGGAGCAGATCTAGTTTGTACAGAAATGGTTAGTGCAAAAGGAATTCATTATAATAATAAGAATACCGAGAGCCTTCTTACAGTAGAGGAGGAAGAGCGACCGGTAGCATTACAGTTGTTTGGGTGTGATCCGTATATTATAAGCGAGATGGCCAAACGTATTGAACACAGAAATTTTGATATTTTAGATATCAATATGGGTTGCCCAGTACCAAAGGTAGTGAATAACGGGGAAGGGTCTGCCCTGATGAAAAATCCACAGCTCATCGGTGAAATTGTTCGAAAAGTATCCGGAGCGATCCAAAAACCGGTCACCGTAAAAATTCGTAAAGGATTTCATCAAGGGGATGACAATGCAGTGGAGGTGGCGAAAATTGCAGAAGAAAATGGAGCTGCAGCTATCGCTGTTCATGCCAGAACCCGTGAACAGTTTTATAGCGGAAAGGCGGATTGGGATACGATTCGTCGAGTGAAGGAAGCGGTTAGCGTACCGGTCATTGGCAGTGGTGACGTGCAGAGTCCCGAGGATGCAAAGCGAATGGTGGAGTTAACCGGTTGTGATGGTATTATGATTGCAAGGGGGGCCAGAGGTAACCCATGGATCTTCGAGCAGATTAAGAAATATCTTATGGAGGGTATTATACTTTCAAAACCGGTATTTTCAGAGGTTAGAGAAATGATATTGAGACATGCAAACATAGCAGTAGAGTATAAGGGTGAGTTTACCGGAATGCGTGAAATGCGCAAACATGTAGCCTGGTATACATTTGGATATCCGGGATCTTCAACACTGCGGAACAAGGTCAGTGATATAGAAACCTATGGGGACTTAGAAAGGCTTCTTGAGGAGTATTCGACACAATAAAAATAACCAAACAAAAATAAGGTTAGTTGCAGAACTTATATAATAGTAACAAAAATTTGTAAATGCATAAATAATCATTGATTTTTCATAAAAAAAGAGTATAGTATACTTAATATAAAGACAAATGTGCGTGTCGCAAATACAAAGATGGAGGAGTTCAATGGATAAATTAAAAGTTGGTATCCTGGGGGGTACTGGAATGGTAGGGCAACGCTTTATCTCATTATTAGAGAACCATCCCTGGTTTGAAGTGGTTGCAGTAGCAGCAAGTCCTAGAAGTGCAGGAAAAACCTATGAAGAAGCAGTAGGTGGCCGTTGGAAGATGGCAACGCCCATGCCGGAATCAGTAAAACAGTTAATTGTAAAGGATGTAAATGATGTTACTGAAGTATCGGGTACTGTTGATTTTGTATTCAGTGCAGTAGATATGACAAAGGATGAGATAAAGGCGATTGAAGAAGCTTATGCTAAGACAGGAACACCAGTAGTATCAAATAATAGTGCTCATCGATGGACACCAGATGTACCAATGGTGGTTCCAGAATTGAATCCAGAACACTTAGAAGTCATCGAAGCACAGAAGAAACGTCTTGGAACGGATAAGGGATTTATTGTTGTAAAGCCAAACTGTTCGATACAGAGTTATACTCCAGCCCTTCATGCCTTGAGGGAATTTGGTCCTAAACAGGTTGTTGCTACAACCTATCAGGCTATTTCTGGAGCAGGTAAGAATTTTACTGACTGGCCGGAGATGGTGGATAATGTTATCCCCTATATTGGAGGAGAAGAAGAGAAGAGCGAGCAGGAGCCTTTAAGAATTTGGGGAAAGGTCGAAGATGGGCAGATAGTGAAGGCAGAAGGACCTGTTATAACCACACAGTGCATCCGTGTTCCAGTTAGCGATGGCCATACAGCCGCTGTATTTGTAAGCTTTGAAAAGAAACCATCGAAGGAACAGATACTCAAAGCCTGGAGTGAGTTTAAGGGTATTCCTCAAGAACTTAATTTACCTAGCGCACCCAAGCAGTTTATTAAGTATTTTGAAGAAGATAACCGCCCTCAAGCCAAGTTAGATCGTAACTACGAAGATGGCATGGGTGTCACCCTCGGAAGACTCCGGGAAGATAGAGTTTTTGATTACAAGTTTGTAGGATTATCACATAATACTGTTCGTGGCGCCGCAGGTGGTGCTGTATTAATAGCAGAATTGCTGAAGGCACAAGGATATATCAATAAAAAATAATCGTATTGTAGATTCAAGGTGTCGGCCATTGTTTGTAAGATAGCATAGCCGCAAGAGAAGCTCACGGGTACAAAAACAGGTTCCGGGTTTGTTAGCCACTATCGTACATAAATGTACGCGATGGTCTGACAAACTCAGGAACCTGTTTTTGTATTTATTAAGCCTACTAGTTGAAGAGATGGCGAATGAATTCTACAGAATTGCCTTGGTGGCGGGTGTTAGCAACGACTCCGATGATATAGGGCTCAGAGCCTTCGTATCGAATATTATTTTTATAAAGCTCTAAATCCGAGACATAGATACCAAATACAGTTTTTTCTGCAGGATCATCGGCAGTTTCAGCAAGGTAGAACTGATCCGTTAATGAGCTGTAGATATCTGTGGGGAGTAGATCGGATAGCGGGTATAAAAAGCTATTATGAGCATAGGAGTAAAATTCCGATTCCGGAGCTATGATTACATCGACATCCTGAGATGCAATATAGGTGACTAATACCTGCCTCATATTCA
Organism: uncultured Herbinix sp.; assembly: GCA_964391115.1. Lineage (GTDB taxonomy): Bacteria > Bacillota > Clostridia > Lachnospirales > Lachnospiraceae > Mobilitalea. The sequence continues at coordinate 5,272 of CAYMLE010000090.1, forward strand.
TTTCATAGTCAAGGTTACCATCAAAATAAAAGTTTGTGTTGATAACAACATTTTCCTTTTCAGGATCTAGTTGAAGCAGTTCTGCCAAATCCACCTGAAGTTCCTCGATATTTGTTTTACTTATGGGATTATTTACCATGGCGATGTAGAGTTGCGTTTCTATTTTGGGAGTTATGATTGTATGAATAATATAAGCAAATAAGGCTATGACTGCGATACCAATAAGGGCATGAAATCTATAATATTCCCAAAGGTATCCAACCTTATTTTGAAAGGACATTTCCTTAAGTTTTTCTTTCTCTGTTTTGTTTTCTCTGCGTTTATATATTTCAGCGTGTTCGCTTAGTTGGGTCTGTTTTGGCATAATAACCTCCATCAGATACTTCGGAAATAATTGTTTGTGTTAGCTTCCGATTGCCTTTCCTTAGTGTATCACAATATATTGAATAAAAAAAGAAAATTCTTATTAAATAAATATAAAACTACAGGGACTTTAGCATAAAAGTCCCTGTAGTTTTACTGTATTTTATTTTGTTATATGACGTCTAATTTTTTAATAATAGGGCATAAAATTGTCGACTATGCTCTGTAGATCAATACCTAGTTTAGAGGATAAGTTATTGATAAACTTTTCGATGTCCATGGTAGCTAAGTAATATTCGCTTTCTGTAAGGGCATCATATACCTCATCTGAAGAGGAAGGAGTCGGGATCTTAAAGTTATCCAGATATTCCATAGCCATATCAAGGGTTACGATTGGAGTTCTGCCCATATTAACGGAAAGTGCCATATTCTGTACATCTGCTTTAACATTATAATCCAGAACAACTTCCATACCCATCATGGCGAGAGAAGAAAGAGTGTATTTGCCATAGTAGAATGGTCTATTGTTTTTCACTACACTACGGGCATCCTCGTATTCCAAGTCAAAGCTGAGATTGCCTAATCCTGCAGAGGAGGCATTGATATCCAGGGTAGCCATTCCGGTATAGGCATCATCTTTCTTTGTCTGGTTACCAGTTACGCTGAGTAATGTGGTACCGGATTCATCCTCGATATAGAATTCATATTCCTGGTTCTTTCCCTCACCTACATAACTGTATCCTAAGGAACCAAGGGATTTTCCGGATTCTTCAAATGAAATAGTACGGCCAATAATGTTACCTGCACCATCTACATATACCTCCATGATGAGTTCTTGGTCATCCATAGATGGCTCATTCTTGAGGCGCTTAAGCTCTGCCTCAGCTTCTTCGATGGCTTCGCTATATTCTGCCTTGGTCAGACCCATTATAGATAATAAATCTATGATGTAATCATCCTTCTTGGCTTCCTTTAATACCGCTGAGGCGATATCTAGCATGGTATCTTGGTCTATTGTAACAGTTAATAAGTTAGCCTTAACAGTTATGTCATCTACTTCTAATTCTTCGTTCTTACTAAGCTCCACATCAGACATGTTATCTGTGATAATTTTGATGTAGCGTTTTAGGAAGTCAGCAGATTTATCTGATGAAAGGTTCTCTAATTGCTCAAAATATCCTTCAAAATCAAATGCTGTAGAATCGACTCCTGTCGAATCAAGAGTTTCCATATCCATAGAAAGATATGCCTTACTTAATTCCGGTAGTCTCATAAAGATTTGTTGCTTCATTGTGTTCATAAATATCTCAGCAGTTATGAGATCAATATTGTTTAAACGTAGGCCAATCTCCTCATAGAGTTCAGAACCGTCCAAAGCAACGGTCATATCAAAACCAAGATTATCGAGAGGGATACCAATATAACTTTCAAGATCCTCAATCGTCATACCAGCGGTGCCTTGAAGCAGAGAATTTACAGTAGCCTTATCGTAGGTTAAATCTACAGATAAATCGTATGCCATGCCTTTGCTAAAATCATACTCTGTCATACCTGCCATCATCTTATCAATAGAAGAATTAAGTGCCTCTTGTTCGACCGAAGCATAATAATCTTCTGGGCTCTTGGCAGTTAAGGAAAGAGCATTCTTGATCTTATCCTTGAAGGCAAATGCAGTGCCTGCTGCGGCAAGGACCAAAACAAGAACGATTAAAGCTGCAACTAATCCTTTATGAGATTTTTTACTGGAATTAGCTACTGGCTGTTGCGCTTGGTATCCTGCATAAGGATTACCAGCCATCTGCTGTTGATTCTTCTCGTAAAATGGTTGCTGCGGTGCTGTTCCTTGAGAAGGCTGTTCCGATGTGGAGTTTTGTTCAGTAGACTGCGCCTCCCAATAGGTTTTACCAGCCTCAGAATTATTCTCAACCTGATTTTGAACTTGAGCAGTATTTTGATCGTTTATCTGGTTAGGGTCCGCTCCTTGATTTGGTGTCGGATTCCCCGTGTTGTTATTCGTTTCATTCATATAATTACCCCCTGTCTATTAATGCAAAAATTCAATTATAAATAGAAGTAAAGATGACATAAAACACAGTTTCATGTAAATCTGCCTGCCAATTTTAATTCTATGCATAATTAGTTAATCTTAGTATATTTAAATAATTTGCAATTGTCAATTAGTAACAAGTGAAATATGTACGAATAACCTATAATATTTTTGGTATTATTGTAAAATCCTTCCCGTTGAAATGGAAATAAATATATAATATAATAAAAGATGGAGAGTATTAAATAAGGAGGTTTATCAATGAAATACGGATATTTTGATGACAGTAATAAAGAGTACGTAATCACAACACCGAAAACACCCTATCCTTGGATTAACTACTTAGGTTCTCAGGAGTATTTTTCTATCATTTCAAATACTGCTGGAGGCTATAGTTTTTATAAGGATGCTAAGCTTCGAAGGATTACCCGCTATCGATATAATAACGTACCCCTAGATTTGGGGGGAGGCCGTTATTATTACATCTATGATGAAGGAGATGTGTGGTCACCAGGATGGGCTCCAGCGAAGCAGGAATTGGACAAGTATGAATGTAGGCATGGTATGGGTTATACGAAAATTAAAGGGGAGAGAAACGGTATTGAGACCCAGGTAACCTTTTTTGTTCCTCAGGATACCAATGCAGAAGTACATAAGGTTTGTGTTAAAAATAATACCCAAGGTAAGAAGCGCATACGACTATTCTCCTTCGTTGAATGGTGCCTATGGAATGCCTTGGAGGATATGACTAATTTTCAGCGAAATTATAACATTGGTGAGGTTGAGGTTAAGGACTCAGTAATTTACCATAAGACGGAATATAAGGAAAGAAGAAATCATTATGCCTTCTTCTCTGTAAATGCCCCGATCTGTGGTTTTGATTCGGATCGAGAAAGCTTTATGGGAACCTATAACGGCTTTGAGAATCCACAAGCGGTTTTTGCCGGGCAATCAAATAATTCTATTGCAGACGGCTGGCATCCGATCGCTTCCCATTGCGTTGAGGTCGAGCTAGAGCCGGGAGAATCTAAGGATTTAATTTTCCTGTTAGGCTATGTGGAAAATGAATTGGATGAGAAGTGGGAAAGTAAAAACGTATTAAATAAGAACAAGGCGGAGGCTATGATTGAGGCGTTCTCTACGGTAGAAGCAGTAGATGAGGCCTTTGATAAGCTCGCTGATTATTGGGATAAATTGCTTTCAAAATATCGAATTGAGTCCAAGGATGATAAGCTGAATCGGATGGTTAATATATGGAATCAATACCAGTGTATGGTTACCTTTAATCTATCCAGAAGTGCTTCCTACTTTGAGTCTGGAATTGGTAGGGGGATGGGCTTCCGTGATTCCAACCAGGATTTACTTGGCTTCGTTCATCAGATACCGGATCGGGCTAGAGAGCGAATTATTGATCTAGCCTCCACCCAGCTCCCGGATGGCGGTGCTTATCATCAGTACCAGCCTCTAACAAAGAAAGGCAATGATGAGATTGGAGGTAACTTTAATGATGATCCTCTGTGGCTTATCCTGGCAGTGGTTTCTTATCTTAAGGAAACTGGAGATTTCGCGATTCTAGAGGTAATGACCCCTTATGATAATGATGAAACTACGAGTACTCCATTGCTGGACCATCTTAAACGGTCCTTTGACCACGTCCTTAATAACTTGGGGCCCCATGGACTGCCCCTCATTGGAAGAGCTGATTGGAACGACTGCCTGAATCTAAACTGCTTCTCCACAGAACCAGGAGAGTCCTTCCAGACGTCAACGAGCAAGGATGGTAAAGTAGCAGAATCTGTCATGATAGCAGGGATGTTCTGCTACATTGGAGATGAGTATGCCAAACTCCAACATTGGATTGGAAATGAAGCAGAGGCTACTCGGGCTGACCAAGAGGTTGAAAAGATGCGAGAGACGATCATGAATCATGGATGGGATGGTAGCTGGTTCCTTCGAGCTTATGACGATTTTGGAAGAAAGGTCGGCAGCGACGAGAATGAAGAAGGTAAAATATTCATAGAATCCCAAGGACTTTGTATTATGGGTAATGTTGGTGTAGAGGATGGAAATGCCCTGAAAGCCCTGGATGCAGTGGAAGAACGACTGGGGACTAAATATGGTTTGGTGCTTCAGAATCCTGCCTTTACGAAATATTATGTGGAATATGGTGAAATTTCGACCTACCCTGCTGGTTATAAGGAGAATGCCGGAATCTTCTGTCATAACAATGCATGGATTATGGCAGCTGAAGCAGTTATAGGCAGAGGTGGTAAAGCCTTTGATTATTATACTAGAATAGCCCCGGCCTACACGGAAGAGTACTCTGAGATTCATCGTACGGAGCCCTATGTTTATTCCCAGATGGTAGCTGGTAAGGATGCAAAACGTTTTGGTGAAGCTAAGAATTCGTGGCTGACCGGTACAGCTTCCTGGAACTTTGTAGCGATTACTCAGTATATTCTTGGTATAAAACCAGAATACAATGGACTTAAAATTGATCCTTCCATACCAAAGGAATGGGATGGATATACAATAACTAGGGAATTCCGAGGAGATACGTATTGTATTCAGGTTAAGAACCCGAGGCATGTATCCACTGGGGTTACAAAAGTAATTGTAGATGGGCAGCAGATTGCTGGAAACATTCTTCCTCTGTTTGGAGATGGTATGGTCCATGAAGTAGAGGTAGAGTTAGGTTAAATTATTGATATAGTATGAAAGGGTGTTGCAAAAATGAGGCGACACCCTTAATCTATAGTTAGAAATAATAATAATGATATATATATTAGGAAACAGAGGTTAGCCATGAAAAAAACAATATCAATTCTAAAATGCTTCCTACCTCCAATCGTAGCTCTTGGATTACAAACAAGTGTGTACGTTATATTAGTGATCGCTTATCCCCTTCTGTTTGATCAAAACGAACCTTCGAAGGAAGCGATGCGCTATATGTCCATCATCGCTATTTTTATCAGTGGTATCATTTTTCTTTTTCAATATATGAGATCTTCAGAAGATAGTACTAAAATACTTAATAGAAAGCAGATTCTAATTAATATGTTATTAATTGGGTTGATGGGAATTGCAGGACAGCTATTCATAGCTGGAACGATGACTTTAGTTAGCCCGTTATTTGCTAAGTTTTTTTCTGATTATGGAGAGACTATAGACTCCATAAATTCGGGACATCCGGTAGTTGTTTTGGTGTATGTTGTGATTCTTGCTCCTGTTGTTGAAGAATTAATCTTTCGGTGGGGTGTATTAACAAGAGCATCTCGGGTAGTTCCCTTCGTTGTGGCTAATGTACTACAGGCGGCAGCCTTTGGATTTTTTCATGGGAATGTGGTACAGGGATTTTTTACCTTCCTTCTTGGATTACTTCTAGGAGCAGTGTATCATAAGTATCAAACGATATGGGCGCCTATTTTGCTTCATATGATATTCAATGCTTCTACTTATCTTATTCGGTACCTACCGGTAAATCTAGAAGTGATAATAATTATGACCCTATTAGGTGGTATTCTCACGGGGATTGCCATATGGATTATGACAAGGAAGCAAACGACAAACGATAAAGAAGTTAAGTATAAAGAAGATAATTATTAAGAAGATAATGATAAAGAGGATAATTATAAAGAGGATAATTATAAAGAAGTTTAATATACAGAGGCTTAATATACAAAGGCTTAATATACAGAGGTTGAATATACAGAGGTTGAATATACAGAGGTTGAATATACAGA
>CAYMLE010000091.1:0-6452 GCA_964391115.1 uncultured Herbinix sp.
CGTTAAAGACTATCGTTAAAAACGTATACAATGCCTTAAAGAATACTGAAAAATACATTTCCGGTGTATATTCTTACATCAATGAAATCCTGCCGGAGGAAATCACCTTTGTTAGCTCCCAGGAGTTGGAGGACAGATTCCCGAAGCTTACATCGAAGGAAAGAGAATATGAGATTGCCAAGGAAAAGGGCGCTGTATTTATAATGCAGATTGGTGGAAAGTTAAAATCAGGGGAGCGACATGATGGCAGGGCACCAGATTATGACGATTGGAATCTGAATGGTGACATTATTGTCTATTATCCTGTGTTAGATATCGCTCTTGAGCTTTCCTCGATGGGGATCCGTGTGGATGAGGCTTCCCTACTGGAGCAGCTGATGATCAGTGATTGTATGGATCGAGCTGAACTACCTTTTCAGAAGGCATTGTTAAATAAGGAGCTTCCCTATACTGTCGGTGGTGGTATCGGCCAGTCTAGAATTTGTATGCTATACCTTCGCAAGGCCCATATTGGTGAGGTACAATCCTCCATTTGGCCTGACGATGTTATGGAAGTAGCAGAAAATAAGGGGATTCCTCTATTATAATGTAAGATTGTATTAGCCTGTATGGAACGAACATGATAGTAAAATAAAAGGCAGTGCTATACCACGGAAGATGGATATGGCAACTGCCTTTCGTATTTATATAGAATAAAAGATACCATAGCAAATCAAATCAGTGTAAATGAGGGCATTATAAGTGCCGCAGATCTTAATAATGGAGGTAAATAACATGATTCATATCTATCTCATACGGCATGGAAGGCAAAACAGTACCTTGTGTAATGTAGATGTCGAGCTTTCCAAAGAAGGTATTACTCAAGCGGAGCTTCTCGGTGATCGTTTAACGAACTATGGTTTGGATTCCATGTATTGCAGTAACCTAATACGTGCCAGACAGACAGCAGATATTGCTAACTACAAACTGCAGCTGCCGATCAACATCCGAGAAGATATCAAGGAAATATCCTTTGGTCGAATGGAAGGCCAAACGAGGGAATACATTGAGGAGCATTTCCAGGGATTTAAGGAGGAACATGTAAAGCTTCTTGAAGATATCCCCTATCCCGAGGGTGAAGATGGAAAGTCCGTATATGAGCGAGCTAAGCCTGTCATTCAGGAAATGCTTCAAAGCGGGAAGAATAAAATCGGAGTAGTGACTCATGGTGGGGTTATAAGGGTATTACTGGCCGCTATGTTTGGTAAAAATCAAGCAAAACGGTTCCTATTCGGAGTGTCCCTAGAGAATACCAGTATAACCGAAATAATCTATAACCCAGAGTTTGACCGATTCTATCTGGAACGCTTTAATGATTATGCCCATCTTGAGGGACATCCAGAGCTTCTACGTAAAAACTGGTAACGAGTTAGAAGTCAGCGGTATCTGGATGGGGGCCAGTACGCCCTAAGACCTCCAGAGCCTTCATGGCTTCGATGTCCTCCTGGGAGAGTACAAAGTCAAAGATAGCTGCGTTTTCCAACATTCTCTCTCGTGAGGAGGATTTTGGTAGAGGTAGAAAGCCATGCTGGATACTCCAACGGAGTAGTATCTGGGCAGGAGTTCTTTTGTATTTATCTGCGATTTCCATTATGAGTGGAAGATTGAGATTGCCACGTATTAAAGGAGCCCACGCCTCTACAATGATTCTGTGGTCCTTACAATAGGTTACGGTTTCCGGTTGGATATATTGAGGATGAAGCTCCAGTTGATCTATCATAGGTGCAACCGCGGCGGTTTCCAACAGAGCCTCAAGATGGGTATTCAGAAAGTTACTGACACCGATCGCCTTTATCTTACCTGCGTTATACAGTTCCTCAAAGGCCTTCCAGGTACCTTCGTTCGCTTCTTTCCAGTTATCACGGAATTTCATGGGTCTAGGCCAATGAATCAGGTAGAGATCCAAATAGTCAAGCCCCAGATTGTTCATAGTTAATTCAAATTCCTTCAGGGTGCTATAATAACCGTGACTTAGATTATCTAATTTACTTGTAATAAACAACTCATTTCTCTTTAGACCACTTCCACGAATTGCTTTCCCCACAGAACTTTCATTTTTGTAGGCAAATGCTGTGTCGATATGCCGATAGCCACAGTCTATGGCAGTCTTGATAATATCAACGGTATGTTCATCGTCTGGGAGCTTCCATGTTCCAAAACCAACACAGGGAATCTTAATGCCATTGGACAATACATAACTATCCTGTATGCTTTTCATAAAAAATCCTCCTTCCAAAATGGGAACCAAGGTTTTATGATAGCCTAAGAGAAGGTTATCATGGTAGTAATAGCTGGAACAAGATACATTATTATGATTCCTATGTATTTATATTACCATTGTCTCATTGTAATATTCATAGGACTCCATAAACGGTGTTATGTTTTGGCGGATTCAATAATGATTGATCAAAGCCTTCGCAGCTCCTCAAATGGCTTTAGGGCATTGAATTGTAGCCAAAGGGGAACTCCATCCTGGGTATTGGCGGCTACAACCTGATCAGCCTTTTCCTTCAAGTCCTCTATGGCATTTGCAACGGCAATGCGGTAATCACTGGCCTCAAAGAGCGGCAGATCATTTCGATTATCTCCAAAGCATACGACATTCTCTGAACCTAGATAAGATCTTAAGTATTTGACAGCATGGTATTTGGATGCTTGCTTGCTGAAGATCTCCAGATACCAGATATCCGGAGAGTAATTATCCTTATATAAAACGTGGTTCAGATCGGTGACCTGTTGTAGAACAGGATAGATCAGATCAAGATTCTCCTTCACATCCATAATCGTAAAATAAATCAGAGGTTCCTCAGCCAGCTCTGAGAAATCCTTTACCTGGAGAAAGGGCTTTCGATACAATTTAACCCGTTCCTCATAGAATTCTCGGAGTGCTCGGTTATTTAAATCCTCATAGTAGGTGCTCATAATTCCGTCCTGCATGGTATAGGCAAAGCCCTTGAGCTTATGCGTACTGATGATGGATAATAGCAAGTCTGCACTGGATTTAGAGAAGGTTTCCACCTTTAAATACTCCTCTTTCGAAAAATCATAAATACAAACTCCATTCATCAAAATCACCGGTAGCTTTATATCCACATTCTTCAAGATAGGGCGGACAGAGGCAATACTTCTTGCAGTAGCCACGGTAAAGTGTGTTCCCTGGTTGATTAAAGAATTCAGTATCGTAACGGTCCGTTTGGATAATTCAACATTGGGCTGTAGAAGTGTTCCATCCAGATCAGAAATATATAACGTGTTCATATTTGGTCCTTTCATCTATGGTCCTTCCCTCTAGGGGTGAAGTGGTAGCTTAGTTTCAAATTCCTCATAGGCCTCGATCATACGATCGGTCCATTGATCAAATTCAGGATCTAAAATTTGAAGAGCAGGATCCTTTGAGATAGTATCTAGGGTTAGCCGAGCGCCTTGGTCGAAGCGAACGGTAGCAGTAAAGTTAGGTACCAATCTCTTTACTTTGGTGTTATCAAAGATTACCGTATGGGTTTTATCTCCCAATAGGCCCCCGAACAGTTCGGGATAAGCCTTAGCCAGAGTGTTGGAGGGAATATGGACGATATTCGGTTGAACGCCTAGAGCCGAACCGATAATTTCATAGATCTGATTCCAGCTTAAGCATTCATCTGAGGTTATTTGTACTGCTTCACCGATCGCATGGGGATTACCCATGAGCCCAATAAAAGCTTTGGCGAAATCTGTATTGTGAGTTAGTGTCCATAGAGAGCTTCCATCTCCATGAACAATTACCTTCTTTCCCTTTTTCATGCGGTCAATCACACTATAGCTTCCGTTTTGGCCATGGATTGCTAAGGGTAATGAAAAATCACCATAGGTATGACTTGGACGAATTATCGTAATAGGAAATCGGTTGTCCCGGTATTCCTGCATCAGATACTCCTCGCAGGCGATTTTACTGCGGGAATACTGCCAGAAGGGATTGGACAGAGGGGTGCTTTCTGTGATAAAAGGGCTGGATAAGGGTTTTTGGTATGCAGAAGCAGAGCTGATAAAGATAAATTGCTTGGTCTTTCCTGCAAATAGCCTTACGTCCCTTTTTAAGGCCTCCGTATCAAAGGCAATAAAATCAGCCACGATATCAAAGGTCATATCCTTTAATGCATCCTTCACTTCGGCTTCGTTGTGGATATCAGCTTTGATGACCTTAACACCCTCTGGAACCAGTTCCATACGATTACCACGATTTAATAGATATAGTTCGAACCCACAACTTGGGGCAAGTGCTGTAATTGCGGTACTGATTGTACCAGTTCCTCCGATAAAAAGTGCCTTCATATTCTACCTCCCGATTGAATAATAAGTTCTATGAGTTAGTGTTACATATATTGGTAGATATTGTGATAGATATTAATTAGCGATCCAGATCCTTATGAGTCAGCCGGTATGTGGTGTACACAATTAAAGCAATATCCCCGGCCATAATTATTACACTCGTTGCAACTGATACAAGCTCATTGCTTAAAAAGCTTCGAACACTCATGAAGAGCATTAAGACAGCCATCATATAAAAGGTAATAAGATACATTTTAATACCTAATTTAAGGTTCTTTCCCGATAGAGCCATTAAGAATTCAAAAAAAGAGTAACCCAAAATTATTATAGATAATATTAAGTTCAGTTTCGTTTCATTGATAATATAAAAGAAAAAATTACTTGCCATCAGTATCCCCATGGCAGCCCATTTTCCTATGGTTAAGAGCAGTTTCTTGTCCATTTCTTACCTTTCCCTTGCGTATTCCTCTTATCGGTTATATCCGTTGAGTTCGGCGAGATCACTATATTGTTTTATCATAATCCTCTTGAAGATAGCCATAGATATAATAATCCGTTATTACATTGATGATGACTCCTTTTCGGATTAAGCCCTCCTTCTGAAATCCTAGCTTCTCAGCAACTCTGACAGAACCGGGATTATTGGTGAAGCAGCGAAGCTGTAGTCTGGTTAGCTCTAAGTCCTTAAATGCAAAGTTAAGGATAGCTTGTCCGGCCTCAGAAGCAAAACCCTGTCCCCAATTATTTTTATTAATCCGGTATCCAATGTCCGCCTGCTTATGAAGTTTAAAATCATATAATACAATTTCCCCGATTACCTGATGGGTATCCTTTCGCTCCATAAGCCAGGTTAATTCCCGCTTGGCCTTATATTCCTTCATTGTTGCATTATAATGATAATCTATTTTAATCTTCTTCTTTGGCTTACGTCTACCATTTACATCGTTTGCTTCATCATATACGCCCCAAAAACGGTATACGCTGTAATCATTTATAAACTCCAGGCTGTCTCTTCCGTCTTGTACACTATCGGTAATCTGCCGTAGAATAAGACGATCAGTTTCAAGCCGAGGTAAAGTTTGAAAGCTTGTCTCAAAACTCATTGGTGATTCTCCTCTCTCACAGTAAGCTATTATATACATATTATCCTACAAAGGGAAAAAATAATCAATTAGTAAAGTCAATGATCTATTCAAAGAAAATGTTTAGTCCAATGATAATCAACAGGATTCCGCCAACAAGCCTGGCTCTTAGACCCAGTAGTGCCCCAAATCGCTTGCCAATATATACACCGAAAGAACAACAGAGGAAGGTGATTATTCCGATTAAGGCTGAGGCGATAAGGATATTTACCTCCATGGCTGCAAAGCTTACACCGGCAGCCAGAGCATCGATACTAGTGGCTATTCCTTGTAGGATAAGATTTTTCATAGTAAAGATATCCTTGGTTGAACAATGCTGATCCGAATTTTTCTTCTCTCTGTATACTTCTGCAAGCATATTGATACCGATCGCTGATAATAGGAACAAGGCTACAAAATGATGATATCGAGAGATGATTTCAGAGCAGGTTTTGCCTAGTATAAACCCAAGAGTGGGCATAAAACCTTGAAAGAAGCCAAAGGACAGGGCAGTGGCTATAACGTGCTTTAGGGTCAGCTTTTTGCAGCAGATGCCATTTGTAATAGCAACTGCAAAAGCATCGGCAGATAGGCTGAAAGCCACTAATAATAAGGTTAACAGATCCATGGAATAGTCCTTTCTGTTTTTCTAAACGTTTTCACCTTTTACCATATAACCTAATTTATGCAGACCTATGCTTTGTTCATTACAGGTTTGTTGTTTATCATGTTAAATCACTTGCGGATTCACCTCTTATCGGGTAAAATAGTAAGTGGATTTTTATGTTAAAATTAGCATGAATGTATTAAGAATTATAATAAGTGATTATGTTTCGCGTAACCTGAACCATAACATGTAAAATAAAAGGAGATCTTAATGAGTGACTATGTAATCGTAAGTGATGCAACCATAGACTTACCCTTCGATATAATAAAACAATATAATATACAGGTGGAAATGTCTGATTTATATAATATTGTGTGTAT
>CAYMLE010000091.1:6462-11395 GCA_964391115.1 uncultured Herbinix sp.
CCATGGGAATGGACATTGATGATGTGTCTTATATACACTATGCCGACGAGAGGGAATTACCGATTGAGGTTTTTTATTCCAAGCTTAAGGCTGGTGCCGTGTCTCGTACCACACAGATCACACCTGTAGTTTTTACAGAATACTTTACAGAGATTCTTAAACAGGGGAAGGATATATTGTACATAGCCTTTTCGTCTGGCCTAAGTGGAACTTATAATACCTCCCGACTGGTTATCGATAGTTTACAGGAGGAATTCCCGGAGAGACGAATCTACACGGTTGATTCCTTATGTGCTTCCATAGGCGAGGGACTACTGGTATATCAAACGGCGTTGCAGAAGGAGAAAGGCTTAACACTGGAGGAACTAAAGTGCTGGGTGGAAGAGCATAAGCTGGAAGCTCGTCATTGGTTCACCGTTAAGGATCTTCATTATCTTAAAAGGGGAGGCAGAGTCACCTCAATCGAAGCAGTGGTTGGTACTGCATTAAAAATCAGGCCGGTATTAAGTACGGATGACCAGGGTAAATTAGTGGTTGTAACAAAAATAAGAGGTTCTAGAGCAGAGCTGGAATATATGGTTAAAAAAATGGAGTTGGAAGGAATTGATTTGGCGAATCAAACCGTATTTGTAGGTCATGGAGATGATATAGATCAAGCCTTGGAGCTGGAGAAGGTAATTCGAAGCAGAAACCTAGTTAAGGATGTGAAGATTACCAAGATTGGACCAATTATTGGGACTCACACCGGACCTGGAATGCTGGCTCTAGTTTATATGGGCAATAAGGCATAAATCATAACCGTGATACGAACCTAGACAATCAGGAGGAAGCTGTATGAGAATTGGTGGAGAGATCAAGAAACCGTACCGTAATCCAGAGGAATGGCTCATCCGGGTGAAAGAAGCAGGCTATAGCGCCGTACTGGCTCCCGTAGAACATGAGGCCTCGGCTGAGTTGAAAAAGGCTTATGTGGATTGTGCAAGGGATAATAATATTATCATCGGTGAAGTTGGGATCTGGAGAAATCCTATGTCTCTCAATCCGGAAGAGGCGATACAGAATAAAGAATACTGTAAGGAGAGGCTGTCACTGGCCGAGGAGCTGGGAGCAAATTGCTGTGTAAATATCACGGGCTCTAGAGGTGAAGAATGGGATGGCTTCTATGAAGAGAATTATGAACCCTATGTTTATGATTTGATTGTGGATACAACCAGAGAAATAATTGATAGTGTCAATCCTATAAGAACCTTTTATACCTTGGAACCGATGCCTTGGATGATACCACATTCCCCGGAGGATTACTTGAAATTAATCAAGGATATTGATCGTAAGTCCTTTGCGGTCCATATGGATTATACCAATATGATAAACTGCCCAGAGCGTTATCTAAAAAGAGATGCGTTTATTGAAGAAGCATTTCGGTTACTGGGACCATACATTAAGAGCGTTCATGCGAAGGATGTTATTATGGAAAAGGCCTACCCCTGTGTGATCCGTGAACTGATGCCAGGAAAAGGAACTATTAATTTTAAGAAAATCGTAAGGCTATGTGAGGCGCTGGGCAAGGACACCACCGTGTTTGTGGAACATTTGCACACCCATGATGAATATATGGAGGCCTCAAGCTTTATACGACAAACAGCTGAGGCTGAGGGAATTAGAGTGTTATAAATAATAGGAGCTATAGGAGTGCTGCAAAACGATCCAAGCATAATTCGGAGCCAATCGGAAAATGTAAGGCAGAGACTTTGTGGCACTCTTTTTCGCCGAATTTTCATTTTATAAAAGCATAGGAGGAATAGGATTGGATAAGAATCAGAAGTCAGATAAATTAGAGCAAGTGATTAAACCCTACAAGAAGGATGTGAATTATTCCTACACCCTAGGGGCATTCCCAACCTATGAGATGATCGATGCAAAACCGCATGAGGTGATGAAGGTATTGGTCCACACCGGGTATACGGATATGGACAAGCTAAGTGATATCTGTAGTAGGAACAACATACCACTGGAATACAACGATAAGCTACTTCATAAGCTCAGTGATAAGGAAAATTGCTATGTGGCTGGAGTCTTTCGAAAATATAGTTGTGAGCTTAAGTCAGAGCGACCTCACATTGTACTGGTAAATCCAGGGAATATGGGCAATTTAGGAACAATTCTTCGTACCGCGGTGGGTTTTGGAATCTATGATATCGCTATTATTCTTCCAGGTGCAGATATCTTCAATCCGAAAACCATACGGTCATCGATGGGAGCTTTGTTTCGATTAAATTTTCATCTCTATCAATCGTTTGAAGAATATCGACAACAGTTTTCAAAGCATGATGTTTTTACCTTCATGTTAAATGGAGAGAAGCAACTCACTCTAAAGGATTGTCCGAAAACAAATCTTTTTGCTTTAGTATTCGGAAATGAAGCAACTGGACTGGATGATTCCTTTCTGACTGCAGGTACAAGTATCTTAATACCGCAGTCTCCGAATGTAGATTCACTAAATCTAACCATTGCCGTGGGGATTGGGGCTTATGTCTTTATGAATCATGGAGAGTGAAGAAATTAATAAATAGGGGTTAAGCAATCATTTTTATTATGGCGCAAAAAGCAGCGTAGAAAAGAGGAGAGGTATGAAACTAAATTACAGACGAACGTTTTTTGTAGGACTAGCTTTTTTTTCAATTATTGCTTTTTGGGAAATGTACGATAATATTGTCCCAAAGATGTTAGAGGGAACATTTCAAATGGGAGAGACAGCCACTGGAGCCGTAATGGCTCTGGATAATGTATTGGCCTTATTTCTACTCCCCTTAATCGGAGCCTTTTCTGATAAGGTAGATACTCGCTTTGGTAAACGAATGCCCTTTATTGTTGGAGGTACTCTGTTAGCTTCCATATTTATCATTGTATTGCCCATCGCTGAGCATGGTAGGAATCTAACATTATTTCTAATTGCTTTGGGAATAGTATTAATCGCTATGGGAACTTATCGATCACCGGCGGTGGCTCTAATGCCGGATATTACACCAAAACCCTTGCGGAGCAAAGCCAATGCAATCATTAATTTAATGGGTACCTTGGGCGGTGCATATACATTAGTAGCGATAATGCTATTTTATAAAGAGGATGGCTCCAGTAATTTGCCAGTCTTTTTGGTTGTTGTAGCCCTTATGCTGGTAGCAGTTGGTTTATTGGCTGTCACCATAAAGGAAAAAAAGCTGGCTGCCTCAATTCAAGAGGATAATAATTCCATGGATGAGGGTAATTCCATGGAAGAAGGTAATTCCATGGAAGAAGGTAATTCCATGGAAGAAAGTAACTCCATGGAAGAAGATAGTTCTAATAAAGAAGAGCTTGAGAAGGATCAAAGCTTGGCAGCGACGGCTAAGAGTAAAAAGCTAGCCTTAGAAGTTCGTAGAAGCTTTATCTTTATTATGGCCTCAATATTTTTATGGTTCTTTGCTTATAATGCAGTTAAAACCGCCTTTTCCAGGTATGCCGATAAGGTCTGGGGTCTTGGTGGAGGAGGATTTACAGGTCCTTTGATGGTTGCCCTGGTTGCTGCTTTATTCAGCTACATACCAATTGGTATTATCTCCAGTAAAATTGGCAGGAAGAAGATGATAGTACTGGGTATTATCCTCATGACGATTTCCTATATCCTAGGGTTTACTATCACAGAATATTCATTCTTTGTTAATGTTGTATTTGCCTTAACTGGTATCGGTTGGGCTGCTATTAATGTAAATTCCTATCCTATGGTGGTAGAGATGTGTAAGGGGTCGGATACTGGGAAATATACCGGATATTATTATACCTTCTCAATGGCTGCACAGACCATTACTCCGATTGCATCTGGCTTTTTACTGGAGCATGTGTCCTATCGGACTCTATTTCCTTATGCTATATTCTTTTCTGTGGCATCCTTATGTACCATGCTTTTGGTTAAGCATGGGGATTCCAAACCTCAGAAAAGCAAACATTTAATAGAAAATTATGATACCGAGGATTAGGGTATCATAAAGCGGGTACAAAGGAGTATTAATTATGTTGCTTAATATTATCATATTTTTAGTGGTTATTTTAGTCTTATATCTATTGGTAATTATGCCAAAGCTTCGAAAACATCCTGGTCTAAAAAGTCTTTTGGGATGGCACTATGCCCATCGTGGATTGCACAACAATCAGGGTGAGGCCCCGGAGAATTCTCTACGGGCATTTGCGCTGGCTGTTCAGCATCATTATGGCATTGAACTTGATGTTCAGATCACAAAGGATCAGGTTCCTGTAATTCATCATGATTATAGTCTGAAGCGGGCCTGTGGTGTGGATCAGAAGATATCAGAACTAACCTATGAAGAACTCGGACACTATAGGCTGTTTCAATCAGAGGAGACAATACCTACTCTAAACGAAGCACTGGATCTCATCCATGGGCAGGTTCCATTGATAATCGAGCTTAAGATCCCCTGGGGGGCTTCTGCCACCTGTGAAGCTGTTTCAAAGCACTTGGAACATTATCAGGGAGAATATTGTGTTGAATCCTTTAATCCCTTCGGTTTAGCATGGTATCGTAAGAACCGGCCTATGGTAATCAGGGGGCAATTATCTACTGATTTTCGGAAGGAAAAGATAGAAGGAAATAAAGTTCAGTACTTTATTCTAAAGCATTTGCTCTTTAATTTTCATACCAAGCCAGACTTCATCGCATATCAGCATACCTATAAGAGTGGTTTGTCTTATCGAGTTTGCCGAAAGCTTTACCGGGTAACCTCAGCCGCTTGGACCATTCGGTCGGAGCAAGAGCTGATCGATAATAGCTCAGATTTTGATTTGATGATCTTTGAGCATTTCCAACCAAAGCAGCACTCCTAGTAGATATTCGTACAAAGCAAACGATGCAAATAAATGTTACAACCAAAGTAACACTCCTGGT
>CAYMLE010000092.1:0-11075 GCA_964391115.1 uncultured Herbinix sp.
TTAAAACTCTTACCCGACAATACCTCGTAATTACTTTTTAAAAATATCGACGGTAGAAGCGATATTGCACTCTGTTGTATTTCATAGGTTCCACGGGTAGCATTCATTATCATAATCCAGAAAGGCATGATACTAAGAAGAGCCAGGAAGATACAAACTATGTATTTTACTATCTTATAAAGAAGACGTGGCAGGTTTATCTTTTTTTTCATTCTTCCACCCTCCCTGCTGCCTTTATAGCTTTTCTTTTTAATTTGTACTGACGTTTTTCCTCTTTTCTAATTTGTGCAGCATATTTATCACGCATAATATAGAATACAATTGCAGATAGGACGGAAATAATCACAAACATAATCATACTTGCAGCTGCAGCCCGATTATACATATAACTTCCACTAAAGGCTTGATTGAAAATGAAAAGACTGGTAGTAAGAGTTGTGTTATCCGGACCGCCGTTATTAAGCAATCTAGGAATATCGAACATCTGTAAGCCACCAATCATACTGGTAATTAGAGTATAGACAAGTATGGTCCTTAAATTCGGTAATGTTACAAAGAAGAATATCTTCTTGCCCGATGCTCCATCAATCTCCGCCGCTTCAAACAGCTCCGGATTAATACCTAATACTCCAGATATCAATACAATCATTGTATAGCCATACCACATCCAAACCTGTATAAAAGCCACAACTCCCCTAGCCGTCCATTTATTTCTCATAAAAAAGATGGGTACATCAGATAGGCCAAGCATCTTAAACAGATCGTTAACAGGACCTGCCGGATAACCAAAGAGTGTACTAAATAGGATTGCTATGGAAGCGGCCGTTATAATATTCGGCATGTAGAATAAAACTTTGAAAGCTCCCTGCCCTTTGATTTTACGCCTATGACTGGTAAACCAAGCAGTGAGCAGCAGAGCCAAGAATATCTGTGGAATAAAATTAAGTATCCACATCAACACTGTATTGTTTAAGGACTTTTTAAACGAAGGATTATTTAAAATTAATTGAAAGTTCGCAAATGGTTTATCTAAAAAATTAAAATCTGTTATTCCAATACCTTTCAAATCAGTAAATCCTATAACAGCAGTATAGATGATTGGATATAACGAAAAAATAAGGAACGTAAGTACAAAGGGTATACAAAAAATATAACCGTATTTCGAATAACTAACGCCCTTACGTCGCATAAGCCTTCACCTCCGGTATTATGTATCAATTAGTTAGTAAGCTAAATTACAAAACGAGTACAGGTCAGCATTATGAACGCTAACATTACTCTTTGATTATCTATCCTATTAATATAATATGGGCGGGCGAATAGGCATTCGCCCGCCCATACTCTATAAGAATTATTCTACTGTAACATCAAGATTATCCACTACGTCCTGTTTAAAGTCTTTCAGAGCCTGCTCACGGGTTTTATTCCCAGAAGTGTACTCACGTACCTGATCACGCCATTTTAGGTTAATGGTCTCATCAAACTGAGTTAAGTTCTTACCATTTGCAAATTCACCTGCAGGAACGAATACATCAAACATATTCTGTCCACCTAAGAAATCAAGTGAACCATCAGACTTCTTCATAACAGTACCGGAAGCAACCGTATCCTTGGTTCCACCAGGACCATTAAGTGTTCCGTTAGCCCAATAATATTGAAGACCGGTTTCAGAGCTATCCAATGTGATCCATTCAATGATATCACCAACAGCTGCTTTAACCTTACTGTCTTTGTTCGCCAGAACCCAGGTTCCACCCCAGAAGAAACCTACCGGAGGCTCACAAACAGCCCAGTCACCATATGTACCTTCGCCAACTGCTTCACCGCCGGAGTTACCAGCCATAACGTAGTTAATTAACCATGCAGGTCCAAAGAAGCCTAAAACCTTCTGTGCGCCGGCATCCTTCATATCTGCATACCATGCATCTTGCCAGTCCTGAGTATCATTATGATAGCCATTATCCTTCAGCATCTTAGCATGATCTAAGAACGCTTCACGCTTAGGATCGATATTGAGCTTACCATCAACAACCCAACCCTTTTCAGAGCTGTTCTCAACTGCATGCCATAAGTCGCCATCACCAGAGATGATACCATAACCCTTAGCCTTTAACTCTTCTGCAGCTGCAAAGAATTTATCCCAGCCAGGACCAACTTTATCTTTAATGGTTGCCGGATCATCGGTACCCCAAACATCCTTAGCGATAGAACGACGATAGATAAATGCACCACCAGTTGCCTGATAGCCAAGACCTACCAGCTTACCATCGGAATTTGTGCCGATATCAACGGTATACTGTGCAATTGCAGATTCCTTTACAAGCTTATCTACATCAATACCGAGATCTTTGTAAGGAGCCGCATATTTGGATGCATCCCCCTGAGAATACTTCAGAATAAAAGCAGCCTCTGCACAGAAGATGTCGGGTGCATCTGCACCGCCGCCGGCCAGAGCCTGATCGAGTGCGGGCTGATAAGCACCTTCTGTTGTTGCAATGATTGTAGTTTTGATCTCAAACGGGAAATCCTTACCATTCTTTTCCTTATATACCTCTTTGTACTTCTCGAGCATCTTAGGAACTTCATCGGTAAAACTCCAAAGGTTGATTACTTTGACGTTGGGATCATTTGTTGCTTCCCCGCCAGTTGTTTTGTCTTTCTTACCGCAACCGGTTAATGCAAGTGCCATAACCATAGTGCAAGTTAGAAATAAAGCAATAATACGTTTCATGTTATACCCTCCTCATATTTGAATATATACAAAAATAACAAGTATATTATACCAATTTTTTCCCTGACAGGCACTTCATATATTGCTATTTTACTATAAATTGTTGCTATTTTAATTTGTTTTTGTATATTTTATATAGGCTTAGTAGGATATTGCATGTGAGTATTGTTAGTTGTATATCCAAGCGTTTCAGTATAATATGCAATGATTAATTGTAAAATATTATCTGTTTGTTAATTCATAGTAAAATATTATCTGTTTGTTAATTCGTTGACATTTTCCCATATTATTGTATAATGAAATTATGTTTTCAGCACATTACTGTAATAAAGCAAATTCATTAAAGAGAGGGATATGAAATGGAACACAAAACTTATAATCCATATGTTACAGCCCAGACACAGTTTGACAATGTAGCGGATATGATTGGTCTAGATCAAGCGACCAGAGAATTACTAAGACAGCCTAGCAGGGAATTTCATGTGACCATTCCAGTAAAGATGGATGATGGTAGCACTAAGGTGTTTAACGGGTACCGAATTCAGCATAACGATGCTAGAGGTCCAGCAAAGGGTGGAATTCGTTTTCATCCTCAAGAGACAGTGGATACCATCCGTGCCTTATCCTTGTGGATGACCTGGAAATGCGCTGTTGTTGATATTCCTTTAGGCGGTGCTAAGGGTGGTGTAATCTGTGATCCTCACAATATGACCTCTGGAGAACAGGAACGGCTATGTCGAGGATATATCCGCCAGATGGCAAAGGTTACTGGTCCGGTCAGTGATGTACCAGCACCTGATGTAATGACCAATGGCCAGCATATGCTGTGGATGATGGATGAATATGAAGCCATTCATGGAGGCCATTATCCTGGTACTATAACTGGTAAGCCAGTAGGTATGGGTGGTTCCCTTGGCCGTACGGAAGCAACCGGTTATGGTGTTATTTATACCTTAAGAGAGGCATTAAAGGTTAATCAAGTTGATATATCGAAAACAACTGCTAGTGTTCAGGGCTTTGGTAATGTTGCTGAGCACGCAGCACGACTATATACAAAGATGGGTGGACAAATTATTGCTATCTCCTGTTGGGACAACCAGGATCAGAAATCCTATACCTATCGTAATCTCAAGGGAATTGACATTGATTTAATGGTATCGATCAAGGATGCATTTGGTTCTATCAATAAGCAAAAAGCACTGGAACTCGGCTTTGAAATGCTAGAGGGCGACGAATGGATAAAGCAAGAAGTGGATATCCTTCTCCCCTGCGCTCTGGAGAATCAGATTACACCGCAAACACTTGCTAACATTAGCGATAAAGTAAAGTTCATCTGTGAAGGAGCTAATGGTCCTACTACGCCCGACAGCGATGAGATCATTAAAGCTAAAAAAATCTATTTAATACCCGATTTCCTATGTAATGCCGGTGGTGTAACATGTAGTTATTTTGAACAGGTACAATGTAATATGAATTATTTCTGGCCAAAGGAAGAGGTATTAGAGAAGTTAGACCAAAAGATGACCAGTGCGTTCCATGCTGTTCATGACCTGTCTCAAAACAAATCTATCTATATGCGAGATGCTGCCTATGTTATTGCCATCAATCGTGTTGCTGAAGCAGTAAAGCTTCGTGGATGGATCTAAACAGTAATTAGTTTCAGTGAGCTTGAGATTATTACAGGACAAACTCATTTTCTTATAAAATAAGAAAGGGCAGGGAATTGTATGGACCGATATAACAAAGTATCAAAGATTGACCTGGTAGAAAGAGCGAAAGAACTGGAATGTCTTTACTTAATTGAAGAGGCCTTTGCTGAGAAAACTCTGCCTGAGAGTTTAAATAAAATTACATCAATTATTCCCTCTGGTTTTCGAAATACCTATAATTGTATGGTAGTAATAGAACTAGATGGACGAACCTATAGCCAAAAGTCCCCCCTCGAAGATGCAGATGAACTGGGATCCGCAATTATTGTTAACGGTGAGGCCAGAGGCTATATTAAGGTCATGTACCCTAAAAATATGTTTCCAGAGGATAATATTGTATTTTTGGATCAGGAGATACGACTCTTAAATATTATCTCAAAGCGCATATCAGAAGCCATCAGCAATCAGGATTTTGTAACAAAATACAACTACCGATATCGCTGGGAAGCCATCTTAGACCTTTTACAAAAGACCGATCATGAAAGCCTTCTGTATGTCTGTGAGAAAATGCTTGCTCTATTGGCTGGTATCAATCCAAATGTAATTCAGAAGGTATATAAGGAAATGAATTGGGATACGTATGCCGTTCACGGCGAGATTAATTTCCCTTTGGAAACGCTTCCACAGGTTGATATTGTTTATTTGAGCAAGACCCTCTTCGACCGAGCTTCTGGATTACTTACTGATTCACAGATATACGATTATATGAACTTATGGATCTATCAGGGTAAAACTTATGGTTTAATTAAAATAGTCGATAAGAGAGACTCAAATGTTAAGAACATTTCCCAAGCTCTAGCCGTTTATCTGAGAGCAGTGAAAAATAGTGAGATGTCCAGTGAAGCAACGAAACGATGGCTGAAGGTGGAATTAACAAGACGATTTATTACAGATAATCCGAAAGCGATTACAAATATACAATATTATATTGAAGTAGATGCGTTCATCAAACTCTTGGATAGCTTCATCTGCTCACCAAGAAGTAATGGTCGAATTGGAGGCAAAGGCTCCGGCTTTTTCCTAGCCAATCAGATTCTTGAGGCACATAAAAAGGATTATCCTGAGTTTCAAAATATCAAGGTCCCAAAAACCTGGTATATCTCTTCCGATGAATTTGTATATCTGTTAGAAGATAACGGATTTGACGAATTAAACGAACATAAATATTTGGATATCATCGATATCCGAACCAGTTATCCAAGAATTATTCAAATGCTAAAAAATGCTCGAATGTCTCCTTATATTCTTAATGAGTTGAATCAAGTCCTGGATAATTGTGAAGATTCTCCTCTCATCATCCGTTCCTCTAGTCTACTGGAGGATCAGATTGATACCGCCTTTTCTGGCAAATATAAGAGTCTCTTTATAACCAACATAGGATCAAGGAAAGAACGCTTGAAGCAATTGGTAGAGGGGATTCTCGAAGTCTATGCCTCTATCTTCAGTGCGGATTCTATCCAATATAGAAAAGAAAGAAATCTCCTGGATTGTAACGAGCAGATGGGTGTCATGATACAAGAAGTAGTAGGGATAAAAGCAGGACCATATTATTTTCCACTCTATGCTGGAGTGGCGTTCAGTAATAATGAGCTTCGTTGGTCACCCCGTATCAAACGAGAGGATGGATTGTTGCGAATCGTCATGGGACTTGGTACCAGAGCGGTGGATCGTGTTGGCGAAGATTATCCTCTTCTATTATCACCAGGACAGGCCAATCTGCGAATTAATCATTCTGCATATGAGTTACTGAAGTATTCGCCTCAATATTTGGATGTAATTGATCTGGAGAACAACCGATTTCTTACCCTACCGATTGCAACACTTCTAAACGAATATGGCGATTCTATGCCAGAGATTAAGCAGATTGCATCTGTCCTGCGGAATGATATTATCATGGATCTAAATCCATTGATGACGAATTTCAAAACAGATCATTTGCTAATAACCTTTGACGGGATCATAAAAAACACCTCCTTTATAAAACAGGTAAAATCCATTCTGGATCTGCTTCAAAAGGAACTTGGTTATCCGGTAGATATAGAATTTGCCAGTGATGGTAAGCATTTTTATCTGCTGCAGTGCCGTCCTCAGAGTAGAAACCATGATACTGCACCAGCTGCGATACCATCGAATATTTCTCCTCGAAGTACGATATTTACGGCGAATCGATATATCACAAATGGCAAAGTGGCTAGTATAAAAACAGTTGTATACATCGATCCCTATAATTATTCGAAATTGGAAGCGAAAGAAGATTTACTAAATATCCGGCAGATTGTAAGTCAACTAAACCAGCTCTTGCCCCGTCGTAGCTTTATCTTGATGGGACCAGGTCGATGGGGAAGCCGAGGAGATATTAAGTTGGGGGTACCGGTAGCTTATTCTGATATTAACAATACCGCAATGCTAATTGAAGTAGCTACGAAACAATCCAAATACGAACCCGAACTATCCTTTGGTACCCATTTCTTTCAGGATCTAGTTGAGGAAAATATTAAATATCTTCCTTTATACCCTGAGGATAACGATACCATATTTAACCAGGCATTTGTCCAAGCCTCCAAGAATTCATTAGCTGATATCCTCCCTATGTATTCCCATCTTAGTGATGTTGTGAAGGTCATTAAGATTGAAGATACCTTCTTCAACAAGGATCTGAATATACTTATGAATGGTGAATTACAGAAGGCGATCGCATATCTGGAAAATCCTACACAGATTCGTACAGAAACAAATATGGATACGAATATCCATTCCATTTCCAATCAATCATCCGATTCATCCGATGAAGAGGGCTGGAAGTGGCGCCACTATATGGCAGAACAGATTTCCAGTCAGATCGATATGGAAGCTTATAGCATCCAAGGAATCTATCTGTTCGGTAGTACCAATAACTGTACTGCCAGACTAAACAGCGATATTGATCTGTTAATACATTTTACTGGTAATGAAATGCAGAAAGAACGCTTGAACACCTGGCTTCAGGGCTGGAGTATGGCTTTATCCGAAATGAACTACTTAAAAACCGGCTATCAAACCAATGGTTTACTTGATGTTCATTACATCACCGATCAGGATATCAAAGATCGTACCTCCTATGCCATTAAGATTAATTCTGTTTTTGATCCAGCATACCCATTACGATTACGGACATAATATGTAATTAAACAAGGGATAACACAATACGGCTTCAGCGAACCTCTAGGTTCATGGCGTATCATGTTATCCCTTTATTATTATGAATTATCCTCTTAACAGCAAATTATCCTTCATATATAGCATATTCTAACATCTCATATGTCAATGTGACACCTTCCTTGATTTCAGCAGGCAGTATAGCCCTTGCCACTAACTTTAGATCATCATTTGGTTTATCCATTCTTTTCAAATGAGCATAATCCCCATCAATTTTTTCTACAATATATTTAATACTTGTCATAATTTTCCTCTATTCCTTGGGTTTTGTTTCTCCTTCTGTCATGAATCCCAGAACGGTATCATCGAATTTCTCACCTATATAGCTTCGACCTGAGGGTTGTTGATCCAGATAATCCCTCTGTATGTGATTCCTTGTTCGAATTATTTCTTCTTTCAAGTCCTTGGCAGATAATCGGACTGCCCCTTTTCCCATAATAATCAACTGCTCTAAAGCATCAGAGGTTGCTACAGTAACATGATGTTCCCTAGCAATCTCATGGGTTACCTTCTCAATATATTGATCTGCTGTTTCCGCTTCCTTGGTATATACCACATGGATGTTATTATAGTCGATCACCTCACCGACTCCACCTTTTACTTTATAGGCGTCAAATACCAATATCAATATACACTTTTTGAAGCCTTGATAATTACTGAGAATATCAATCAGTTTATTTCTAGCTGCATCCAAATTCTCCTGCGCCAATTCATTCAGGTCCTCCCAAGAGAAAATTATGTTATAGCCATCGACCAACAGATATTCTTTACGAGAAGCCTTTTTTCCTGCTTCAATTTGTCTCATCGATTTATCCCTTGAAGAAGTTTTACTCCTAGAAGTTTCATTCCATGAATAAAGTTCATTTTCTAAAGAAGATTCATTCCCTGAGGAAGCCTTTTTCTCATAGCCAAAGCGGTTTTGAGTTGTTTGTAGTCTTTGTTTGGTTGGTCCAAAGGTGCGGATAAAGATATCTTCCAGTTCCTTATCCTCCTGTAAGGATCCACTCTGACGGGAGACGGTTTTTCCTATTCTCTGATCCTCTACCAATGTTCCCTTCTGTTCTTGAACCTCTGGTTCTGGTGGCCTCCATCCATTATCCATATGCATGTATGATTCAACATTATCCCATTCCACTACAAAGCCCACACCATGGGCGCAAAATACTGATCCGGTAGGATTGTCCAGGTCTCTCTCACTATCATACCCTATGGCTTCTAACACTTCCTCTGAATTATGACAGGGTAAATAGCCCTGTAAGCTACAAAAGAGTTTGCCTCTACCTCGCGTATATGCAATCACCTCAGTCTGATAACCCATCATGGTAGCTACCGGCGCTGTTCCCGTCAATACAGACATCTCTCCGATGATCTCAGGAGGATGAAAGCTACCGCTCATTCGCTGTATGTCCGTCATCGCTCTTCCAATCATATCCGAGGGTAGCTCCAGCTTAAAATGGTAATAGGGCTCTAACAACACATTCTTTGCTCTCTTTAAGCCTTGTCGTACCGCTCTATAGGTGGCTTGCCTAAAATCTCCGCCTTCCGTATGCTTCAGGTGTGCTCGACCAGTAATCAGTGTTATCTTCATATCAGTGATGGGTGAGCCGGTTAATACCCCGATATGCTCTTTTTCCTCGAGATGAGTTAATATTAGCCGTTGCCAGTTTCGATCTAATATATCTTCGCTACATTGACTGTCATATACAAGACCACTGCCCACCATACCGGGATCCAACCGAAGATGGACTTCTGCATAATGACGCAAGGGTTCAAAATGGCCAACACCCACTACGGTCTCTGCTATGGTTTCCTTATATACGATGTTTCCTACTCCAAACTCCACATCAACGCCAAATCGCTCTGCTATTATGCTTTGTAAAACCTCTGTCTGTACTTCACCCATCAGTTGTATATGAATTTCCTTCAGTTGGTCTGACCACAGAATATGAAGCTGAGGATCCTCCTCCTCTAGCTGTCGTAGTTTTGACAACATACTATAAGCATTACAATCCGGTGGCAGCAAAATCTGATAGTTCAGAACTGGCTCCAATAAGGGCAAGTCATTACCCTCTTCGATCCCGATTCCCTCCCCGGGATAGGTTCTACTTAGTCCTGTAACCGCACAGACTGCCCCAGCTGTCAACTCATCTACTATGTCATATCTGGTACCGGAATAAATTCGGATTTGATCCACTTTTTCCTCCCAGACCTCGGCGGATTCCTTTGTAGTACTGGATTTCTCGGATGAACCATACTTATTTACCAGCTTTCCAGCCTGATCCCCCGAAGTTACCACCTGGCTTTTACCCTTTACTCTGTCGTTGGTCAAGGGCATCTTCACCTTAATGCTTCCACCTGTAATCTTCATATAGGTAAGACGGTTGCCCTGTTCATCCCTGGCCACCTTATAAATCCGCGCTCCAAATTGTTTTTGATAAACAATTTGTTGGGTGTATTGCAGCATTCCGTCTAGGCACTCCTCCACCCCCTCTAACTTCAGAGCGGAACCAAAATAACAGGGAAACACGTTCCGTTCTGCAATCGATTTGCTAATCTCTTCCGTGGATATCACACCATGATCCATATATTGATCTAGCAACGCTTCATCACATATTGCCAGATTTTCCAAAAATGCCTCCGAGCTATGATCTTCATTAAAATTAATACAACCATCATTCAGAAGCTTTTTCAATTCACTCATCCTTGCCTTAGGATCCGTCCCATCCACATCCATCTTATTTACAAACACGAAGGTTGGTATTCGATAACGAGCAAGAAGTCTCCATAGGGTTTCCGTATGTCCCTGTACGCCATCGGTCCCGCTGATTACTAGAATTGCATAATCAAGCACCTGCAAGGTACGCTCCATTTCAGCCGAAAAATCCACATGTCCTGGAGTATCTAATAGAGATACCTTCATGTCATTGTATTTAAATTCTGCCTGTTTTGAGAAGATGGTGATACCTCGTGCACGTTCCAATTCATAGGTATCTAAAAAGGCATCCTTATGATCAACTCTACCCAACTTTCTAATGCTTCCGGACAGATACAATATACTTTCTGCCAGTGTTGTTTTTCCCGCATCAACATGGGCTAATATTCCAATTACAAGTTTCTTCATTCTTCATCTCCTGTGCTAAATCTATCCTAATGGTTTTCACCTTATAAGCTTACTCAAAATTAATTTATGTATTTGACAATAATTCAATCCAAAAATTATTAATTGATGTATCAAATAATACTATTAATATCATCTATACATCTCATAGAAAATGCAATACAACAAGAAAATGAAATCGCTAAAAACATAATAACGGGGTCGGGGAATTAAAACTATAAGGTAAATATATGTACAGATTTTTGCCATTCTACTTTCATATTACTTAAGACACCAAGCCATGAATATTTTATTGTGGAAATATTATGTGCAAATGATATAA
>CAYMLE010000093.1:0-11035 GCA_964391115.1 uncultured Herbinix sp.
GAGATATCCATGCCATAGATATTCTTTAGGGTGGAGCTTTCTATAATCTTACCGGTTTCACCCTGCTTTTCAATTCTACCGTTTTTCATAGCGATAATATAATCCGCATAGCAGGATACAAAGTTGATATCATGAATGACAACCATGATGGTTTTACCCATTTCATCTACTAATCTTCTCAGAACTTTCATTATTTTCACAGAGTGCTTCATATCCAGATTGTTAAGTGGTTCATCCAGGAAGATATATTCCGTATCCTGGGCTATGACCATGGCGATGTAGGCCATCTGCCTCTGACCTCCACTTAATTGGTCCAAAAACCGGTCTTGAAGGTCAGTAATACCCATATAATTCAGGGCCATATCCACCTTCTCTTGATCCTCTTTTGTCAGTGAACCATTCGAATAAGGAAATCTTCCAAAGGCTACCAGTTCCCTTACGGTTAAGCGAATGTTTAGGTGATTGGATTGTTTTAGGATGGACAAGCGCTTTGAAAGATCCCGATGCTTCCAATCCTTCAGCTCTTTGTCATCCACATAGACGCTACCTTCATCCTTTTTTAAGGTTCGACTAATAACAGAAATCAAGGTGCTTTTGCCGGCACCATTGCTTCCGATAAAGGCAATTACTTTACCCTTCGGAAGTTCTAAATCCACCTGATCTAAGACCTTTTTATCTCCATATTTTTTACTGATACCATTTAATGAAATCATCGCTTACTCTCCTTTAACATTAGGTAGATGAAATAGATACCACCTATAAAGTTAATAATGACACTGACTGTAGTTTCAAATCGGAAGATTCTTTCTGTAACCAGAAGGCCATAGGTTAGGAAAAGAACACCCAACAAGGTAGAACCTAAGGTTACCTTCCGATGATCATAGGTATTCATCAGCTGCTTTGCCAGATTGACAACCATTATACCCAAGAAGGTAATCGGTCCCACCAAAGCAGTAGACACTGAGATAAGAACCGCGGATATCATCAGGGTCTTTAGAATTAGATGCTTAACATTAACGCCTAGATTAATCGCATGATCCGTTCCCAGAGATAATACATCCAGATAAGGGAAATCTTTAAGGGTAAGAACAAATACAAGTAATACAATGACAGCACTGATTAGCATGAGACTGGTATTAATGTTATTGAAGCTGGCGAACATTTTACCCTGTAGCACTGTGAATTCATTTGGATCTAGTAGTACCTGCATGAAGGTGGATAGACCGCTGAATAGGCTTCCGATAACCATGCCGGTTAATACAAGAAAGTAGACATTTTTCCCTTCTCCACGAAAGAGTAAGAGAAATAGTAACCAGGCAGCGCCAACCATTATAGTGATGGATAGAAGATAATTGGTAAAGCCGGTCATCAAAGCTAGTTGTTTGGAACCAAAGAAAAATACGATCATGGTCTGAATAAATAAGTAAAGGGAGTCAAGCCCCATGACACTGGGAGTCAGGATTCGGTTATTGGTTATAGTTTGAAAGGATACGGAGGAATAACCGATACTGTAGCTGACAATAAGAACTGCCCATACCTTCGTTAACCTTCTGGGAAGGTAAAAACCAATGTTTTTCTCTGTGATTCCGAGAAATAAAAAGGCGAGAATTCCTATCAGACAGAGGAATAGGAGAATCCACAGATACACATTCTTACTTTTTCTTCTGCTGTTTATGACATGCTCCATTTTCTTTTCCTCCCAAATAGTAATAACAGAAACATAAGACTTCCCAGTACACTGATGATAACGCTGATGGATATTTCGTAGGGGAAGATCATGACCCGTCCAACAATGTCACAGACCAGAACAAATAGAGCACCAAGGATGGCTGCAATCGGTAGGGATTTTCTTAGATTGTCTCCCTTAAATAAGGTTACGATGTTTGGGACAATGATGCCGATATAGGGGATACTTCCAACGGTAACTACCACGGTTGAGGTTATGATAGCGACAATAACCAATCCGACCATAACAATTGCCTTGTGGTTTACCCCTAGGTTGTTGGCAAAGCTGTCCCCCATTCCTGCTATCGTAAACTTGTTTGCATAGAGGTAAGCGATAATCAGAAAGGGGAGTCCGAGGAAGATTAGCTCATAACGACCTTTAATAACGAGTGAGAAATTACCCTGAAGCCAGGAGGACATATTCTGGGCAATGTCGTATTTGAGAGCAAAATAACTAGTGATTGAGCTAATCACATTTCCTAACATCATTCCTACCAAAGGAACCATGATTGCATTTTTAAACTGGATTTTCTGCAGTAAGTTCATGAAAAGAATGGTGCCAAAGAGGGTTGTTGCAAAAGCGATGGTCATCTTCATTATAGAAGCCTGTCCACCATAGAAAAGTATGGCTAGCATTATTCCAAGGCGGCTCCACTCCATGGTTCCTGCTGTTGATGGGGACACGAATTTGTTCTGTGTCAAAGTCTGCATTATAATACCTGCAATGCTTAGACTAGCACCTGTCACCAAAATACTAATCAGTCGGGGAATGCGACTGATGATAGCCAGATGTAAATCCTCCTGTCGGTTGCTAAAGATACCGATTAAGCTAAAGTCTTTCACTCCTATAGTTAAGGAATATATTGAGATAACTAATAGAAGAGCAAGCCAGAAAACCTGGGTATGTAGAATGGATTTTACCTTGTCTTTCATAAGAGCCTCCTTCGTATATCGATTCAAGACTTATAAACCTTATCAGAAATGAGAACGAATGTCAATATCACAAATAAGAAATTTTGGCATTTCTAAGTCTTTGACAAAAGGAGAAGAACTCCTATAAAAAAGAATAGAGTTATTTTACAATTTGTAGTATAGTATTATTGATATATTGAATGGAATTAATTTATAGCGGTTGTAAAAATAGTCTTATATTATAATGTAAAAGTAGACTTATAATGTAGTAAGAAGCGTAGCGTAATATTATATTGCACTAAATAGGCATCAATGCTAAAATCGATAAGGGATTGATACGGTTTTTTCTTAAAATTAAGCCGGTCAAGTTTTTTTGTGCAATAATATAAATATTGATATGATAAAGTACGAGGAAAATAAATAGGGAGGCTAACTTCACATGGTGAATCAAAAATCAAATGATAGAAGGGCTGTATCAACGAATAATATACCTCAAAGGGATTATCTATTTGATAACCTACGGGCTATTTTGATTATCTTTGTTGTTTGGGGACATATGCTGACCTCAATGATTTTTGAATATGATAGTTTTAAAATTATATATTATTTTATGTTTTTCTTTCATATGCCTGCGATGGTATTTATATCGGGATACTTCTCAAAGAATATTGAAAAAGCAAGAGATGGAGCCTTCGCAACGATATTAATTCCTTACCTGATCTTGAATATGTGCAATTATTTATACAAAATGTTCATAATTCAGGAGGATTATTTTGGATTTCGGTTTTTTCGCCCCTTGTGGGGCTTGTGGTATCTTCTTGCTATATTCCTTTGGAAGTTTTTCTTAAAGGACCTGATACGGATACGGTTTATACTACCCTTAAGCTTTCTTGTCGGTATATTAAGTGGGTTTAGTAAGGAGTTCTCCACTTATCTAGCCCTAGGAAGGATTATATGCCTCTTGCCCTTTTTCCTATTAGGTTATTATACTTCCAAGGATCATGTTGAGAAGATAAGAAAAGTCCCAAGGTTGGTGTCTGTAGCTATCATCTCTGCTACAGCTTTGCTATCTGCCTATATTGTGAATCGGGATATCTTCAAAGTAGAAGTGCTTTATATTAGAAAACCTTACCCCGAAGCTTCGGATGTAAAGCATATGCTGTTTCGGTGCCTTGTATATGTGGTTGCACTATTAATGATATACGCCATGTTGAATCTGACTAGCAGGAAACGATGCTTCTTGTCCAAGATAGGGACAAGTACAATGACAATTTACATTCTGCATTTATTTACCATACCACTCCTAGAGAAGCTGGAGATATTTCGGCAGCAACCGTATCTCTATCTATTATATTCCATATTGCTGACCGTACTGATCACTTATGTATATTCTAGACCTTGGGTTAAGAGTACATACGACACAATAATAAACAAAATAACCAGTCTTATAATTAGAAAGAATCATGAAAATGAAGGAAAGGTCGTAATAAAATGAAATTAAGTATTATCGTTCCATTCCATAGAGGGATACATTATTTAGAGGATTGCTTTGAAAGCATTCGAGATCAAGGAATAAGCAGCTATGAGACAATCCTGATACTGGATCATGTGAAAGAGGATATATCAGGGCTGGTAAGTGCTTATCAGGATATAAACCTCCGAATAGTTGAGCTGATGAATCCGATCGAAAAGATACAATCCAAACCAGCAAAAGATACGAATGATTTCCTGTCCGGATTTAGTGGAGTTGCAGCCGCAAGAAATACTGGCCTTGAAGCGGCTCTTGGTGATTATATATATTTCCTGGATAGTGATGATTTCCTTCTGTCAGGAACACTTCCTCACCTATTAAAGGAAGCAGAGGAGCAAAGAGCTGATTTTACCTATGGCACCAAGGCTTCTACCTGGTTTAGCCGAAAAACCTATCTTGCATCCCAAGCAGAGCATGATCATGGCGATGTCGTGGAAGAGCAGGATCATGTGGGAGAAGCAGATCAGGAAGAGAAGAATATTAGCAGGGAGCAGATAATTCTTGATATCCAACAGCGGATCAAAGAAACAGGTATCCAGCTGGACACTGGACGATTAAGACAATTATCAGAGGCATTTTATAGCCTTTTTGTAACAAGAAAAGACTTGAAAAATATTTCTATTTTAGGAACTCTGTATCGCCGCGAGTTCATCCTAAAACATCAAATTCGGTTTAACGAGAACTACATATTTTTCTCAGACCTTTCTTTTGTTATACAGACCTTCCAATACGCAGAGACCTGTGCATTCGTAGAAGAGGCAGTCTATATCAAAAGAAAGCATAATGATCCCATTCATTTTCCTTCTCTTACACAGATTAAGGATGATGACCGATTTGAGGAATATGTCTCGGCTTATCGTGAAAGTAGAAATCTGACGATGGCAGGCTCCGTCATCCGAAGATATTTAGATTATAAATTAATCGACCATTTTACTGGAACCTATGCCCCCAGATTGAGAAGAAGTGAAAATGATTTGTGGAGACAGGAGCGTTTCACTGTCATGCAGGATTGTATGAAACAGGTGGAAACAGATATCATAAAAAACCTAAAGAGATATAAAAAAAGAGTGGTTAAGGCTTTGCTTCGCGGAAGTGTTAAACAAACAATTCTTGCAGTAAACCTTCATTTGGGTTGGAAGAAGCTAAAGAAAATCAGGAAAAATAAAAGAGTATTTTCTTATTATCTATATTTTAAGTTCTTAAAGATGCCCTTGAAGGAGAATTGGGTATTATGTGAAAGCTTCTTCGGCAAAAGCTATTCGGATAGCCCGAAGTATATATATGAATATCTATGCAAGAATTATCCTGGGAAATATCGATTTATATGGGTAGTTAACAAACGGACGAAGATTCCATATTATCCGACTAAGGTTAAACGCTTTAGTATCCGGTATGCATATTATCTAGCTCGTTGTAAATATGACATCTTTAATGTAAGACAGCCGGAATGGGTGAAGAAGAAACCAGGTAATGTCTTTTTAGAGACCTGGCATGGTACCCCCTTAAAGAAGCTGGTATTTGATCAAGAGGAGGTTATGGGCGCTTCGCCCTTGTATAAGGCGCAGTTTTATAAGCAGTCCAGGATATGGGATTATTTGATTTCTGCCAACCATTTTTCTACCGAAGCCTTCCGAAGCGCCTTCCGCTTTGATAAGGAAATCTTGGAATATGGATATCCTCGCAATGATATCCTGCATAGTAATGATAAGGAGAAGCTGGCAGCTGCGGTAAAGAAGAAGCTCAATATACCGGAGGAAAAGAAGACAATCCTTTATGCTCCAACTTGGAGAGATGACGAATACTACGGCAGAGGAGAGTATAAATTTGCTCTAAAGCTGGATCTTCGGATGCTTAAGAAGGAGCTAGGTCCAGAGTATATTGTACTTCTTAGAACTCACTATTTCATAGCTGATTCGCTAGATACAACAGGGTTAGAGGATTTTGCGGTCAATGTCAGCAATTACGATGATATCTCGGAGCTCTATCTGATATCGGATATGCTGATTACTGATTATTCCTCTGTTTTCTTTGATTATGCGAACCTGAAGAGACCAATTCTGTTTTATACCTATGACCTTGATAAGTACCGGAATATGCTCCGAGGATTTTATATGGATATTGAGACTGAGGTTCCGGGTCCGTTGCTCTATACGAATGAGGAAGTGGTGGATACCATTAAAAACATTGAGGATGTCACGCTGGAGTATAAGGACCGGTACGATGCATTTTATGAGAGATTCTGTAGTCTTGAGGATGGACATGCTTCGGAGAAGGTTGCTAGGAAGGTATTTAACCTAGCGGATTAAGCCAATATGGAAGGATAAATTAAATCGAATCTGACGATAGTAAAGGATTAGAATATTACAATAATCGCTATTGCCTTATGGGTATTTTAAATATATTGCAATTTGTTGTAAAAAAGTGTAATGGTATGAATTGTTTTGTGCAATGCTACAAAATTCACTTACTTTAGCGGATTAACTCAAAAAACTAGTTGCCATTTTGAATGGTTTCGTTGATAATAAGAACGTAACGAATAGTCGAACTGGCAGTATGAGAAAATACGATAAGGACAGGTGGCATTTACGGTGAATAAATTAGACATGCTCTATGAAGGAAAAGCTAAAAAGGTATACCGGACTGATGTGGAAGATGTATATATCGTAAACTATAAGGATGATGCAACTGCTTTTAATGGCTTGAAGAAGGGCACGATTCATGGAAAAGGGATAATCAATAACAAGATGTCCAACCACTTATTTCAGCTACTGGAGAGGGAAGGGATTCCTACCCACTTTATAGAGGAGCTGAGCGAGCGGGAAACTGCGGTTAAGAAGGTGGAAATCATACCTCTTGAGGTTATCGTACGCAATATATCCGCTGGAAGCTTTGCAAAAAGGCTTGGAATCGAAGAGGGAAGAAAGCTGCTTGTTCCTACCCTGGAGTTTTCCTATAAGGATGATGCTCTAGGTGATCCGTTCATTAATGATTATTATGCCTTAGCCCTTGGAATAGCAACGAGGGAAGAGATAGACCGTATTACAGATATGGTATTTAAAGTAAATGAAATTCTATGCAGTTATTTTCTTAAATGCGGTATCGAGTTAGTTGATTTTAAGATGGAGTTCGGTAGATTTCATGATCAGGTTATCTTGGCCGATGAGATTTCACCGGATACTTGTAGACTTTGGGATTTAGCCACTCATGATAAGCTGGATAAGGACCGTTTTCGTAGAGATCTTGGTGATGTAGAGCAAGCATATCAAGAGGTATTTCAAAGATTAGGTATAAAATAACATAAACTTGGGGCTGTTTCAATGAGAGCATCCAATTCGTATTTTACTGTAGTGCTGGCGACTTGACAGGCTAGTGTTGGAGTAGACGATATGGAAGGGACTCAATTTTGGGGCGGCCTCTTTGCACTAAGAAAGGAATGGTATCGGATGAAAAGCGATAGCTATATGGCGGATGAAATTCATGAAGAGTGTGGTGTAATTGGAGTCTACGATTTAAAGGGGGCAGATGTAGTCTCTACTATTCATTATGGGCTATTTGCTCTCCAGCACAGAGGACAAGAGAGTTGTGGCATAGCGGTCAGTGAAACTAGCGGGCCGAAGGGAAAGGTGCAGACCTGTAAGGGTATGGGTCTAGTCAGTGAAATATTTACCGAGGAAAACTTAGAACAATTAAAAGGGAACATTGGTATCGGCCATGTTCGGTATTCAACCGCTGGGGAAAGTAACATCCACAACATACAGCCTCTTGTTCTTAATTATATAAAGGGGACCTTGGCGCTGGCTCATAATGGTAATCTAGTGAACACCCCAGAACTTCGGCGGGAGTTGGAATACACCGGTGCTATATTTCAGACCACCATCGACTCCGAGGTTATTGCTTATCACATTGCAAGAGAAAGACTGAATACGCCTACGGTTGAAGAAGCAGTGGCAAGGGCTATGAAGAAGCTCTCGGGTGCCTATTCCTTGGTTATCATGAGTCCAAGAAAATTAATTGGTGCCAGGGATCCTTTCGGCTTCCATCCTTTATGTATCGGCAAACGAGGTGATTCCTATATCCTAGCTTCAGAAACGGCTGCCTTACATGCTGTTGATGCGGAATTTGTTCGCGATGTACTACCTGGAGAGGTAGTAATGATTAATGAAGATGGGATTCGTTCCATAGCTACGTTACCTAGTCCAAAGGCCGCTAAATGCGTATTTGAATATATCTATTTCTCCAGACCGGATACTCGGTTTGATGGTGTCAGCGTATATAATTCCAGAATTATGGCAGGTAGAATATTGGCTCAGACTCATCCAGTAGAGGCAGATGTAATTGTTGGTGTCCCAGATTCCGGTAATGCCGCTGCCATGGGGTACGCCTTGGAATCAGGTATTCCATTCGGTATGGCCTTTGTCAAAAATAGCTATGTAGGAAGAACCTTTATTAAGCCGAAACAATCGATGAGGGTTGCTAGCGTACGGATTAAGCTCAATGTTCTTCCAGAAGTAGTGAAGGGTAAGAGGGTAGTAATGATAGATGACTCCATCGTCCGCGGAACCACCAGTGAAAAGATTGTAAAGATGCTAAAGAAGGCAGGTGCCACCGAGGTCCATGTCCGCATTAGTTCACCGCCGTTTCTATATCCCTGTTACTTTGGTACGGATGTTCCAACGGGTGATCAACTGATCGCTCATAACAATTCAGTGGAACAGATCCAAGAAATGATTGGGGCTGATTCCTTGGGATATCTGGCTGTGGACCGACTTTCTGATATGCTGGGTGGAGATACGGGCTTCTGTGATGCCTGTTTCACTGGTAATTATCCAATCAAGCCTCCTGTGGAGGATATTCGTGGAGTTTATGAAAGTTAAGGCAGATTGTTAACGATAATTTCATGAGAAGAATACAAAGGGGATACTATGAATTACGAAAACTATATTAGTCCATTATCCGAACGCTATGCCAGTAAAGAAATGCAATATATCTTTTCACCAGATATGAAATTCAAAACATGGAGAAAGCTATGGATTGCTCTGGCAGAGGTAGAGAAGGAATTGGGTCTTAACATCACCCAGGAGCAGATTGATGAATTAAAGGCGCATCAGGATGATATCAATTATGAAGTGGCGAAGGAAAGAGAAGCACAAGTGCGTCACGACGTGATGGCTCACGTACATGCCTACGGAGAGCAATGTCCAAAAGCAAAAGGAATTATCCATTTGGGAGCTACCTCTTGCTACGTCGGTGATAATACGGATCTTATCGTTATGACAAAAGCACTGAAGCAGGTGAGAAAAAAGCTAATCAATGTTATGGACGTGCTTTCTAAATTTGCCATGGAGTATCGGTCTCTTCCAACCTTAGCCTTTACTCATTTTCAACCAGCACAGCCAACTACGGTCGGAAAACGGGCAGCCTTGTGGCTAATGGAACTAAAGCTAGATTATGACGATATTAATTATCTTATCGATAGTATGAAATTATTAGGTTCTAAGGGAACTACGGGTACTCAAGCTAGCTTTATGGAGCTATTTAATGGGGATCATGAGAAGATAAAGCAGCTGGACCAAAAGATAGCGGATAAGATGGGTTATGAAAGTTGTTATCCGGTATCCGGGCAGACCTATTCTCGGAAGATAGATACCAGAGTGCTCAATGTCTTGGCTGGAATCGCTACGAGTGCCCATAAGTTCTCCAATGACATTCGATTACTGCAGCATCTGAAGGAGATCGAAGAACCCTTTGAGAAACATCAGATTGGTTCTTCTGCAATGGCCTATAAAAGAAATCCAATGCGGAGTGAACGAATCGCCTCTTTAGCAAACTATGTTATCGTGGATGCTCTAAATCCTGCGATTACTTCGGCCACCCAGTGGTTTGAACGTACCCTTGATGATTCTGCGAACAAGAGAATAAGTATACCAGAAGCATTTTTAGCCATCGATGGAATCCTGGATTTGTATCTGAATGTGGTTGATGGTCTGGTGGTTTATCCTAAGGTGATAGAAAAGCATCTACTGTCTGAACTTCCTTTTATGGCGACGGAGAATATCATGATGGAAGCGGTTAAGGCGGGAGGAGATCGCCAGGAACTCCATGAAAAGATACGTATTCTGTCCATAGAAGCAGGAAAGAATGTTAAGGAAAAAGGCTTAGATAATAATCTGCTGGAGTTAATAGCAGCAGATCCCTCCTTTAATCTGAGTCATGATGAGTTACAGGAAGCCATGGATCCGGCGAGATATACCGGTAGAGCCAAAGAGCAGACAGAGGAATTCA
Source organism: uncultured Herbinix sp. (assembly GCA_964391115.1). Classification (GTDB taxonomy): domain Bacteria; phylum Bacillota; class Clostridia; order Lachnospirales; family Lachnospiraceae; genus Mobilitalea. The sequence goes on from CAYMLE010000093.1 coordinate 10,451, forward strand.
TCCAAGAGGTTATTCAGCCTATCCTTGATTCAAACCGAGAGCTGATAGGCATGAAGGCGGAAATTACAGTTTAAAATGCATAGTGAGAAATGAAAGAGAAACCGACGGTCGTATTGTGATCATCGGTTTCTCTTTTGTTGCAGGCGACCTTTTCCAAGTTAGTATTTACAAAGAAGAGATTAACCTGCCATTGGTTATTCGACCTTACAACCAACATGCTCAATCTGGTTGCGAATATCATTTTCATCTGTATCATTATTACATTGAACCTCAACAGAGCCTCGGTGAAGATCGACATTCACATTTTTCACGCCTTCTAGTTCTCCTAGAACATTTTTTACTTGGGTTTTCATCTGACTGTTTAATAAGCCGTTAACATTATAATGACATGTTCTCATGATATTACCAGCCTTTCCAGGAATACACCTATTCAATGCATGAAAGAGTTGAATTACCTTGAGAATTTCTCCTCATAGCTATTCTTTGACATAAACACCAATTTTATTATTCATATTGCCTGCAATATTATGGTATTGATTAAAAACACAAGAATACTTTTCTTTTGTAACTATATAGAGTAAAATG
>CAYMLE010000094.1:0-11022 GCA_964391115.1 uncultured Herbinix sp.
AGCCCATTTCTCTTCTAATAGTAACATTTATTCTATTTTTTTCAAGTATATTTTTAAATTTTTGTATTTTATTACTTTCCGATTTTACATAATTTCTTTCTTTTATAGGATTAACAGGGATTAAATTAATATGACAATTTAAACCCTTAACCAGCTTGGCTAGTTCTCTGGCATGCTCCTCTTCATTATTCACACCTTCAACAAGACTGTATTCGAAGGTTAGCCTTCTACCAGTTTCATCATAATAATACTGAAAGGCGTTCATCACCTCATCAAGATCATATTGCCGCGCTACCGGCATCAACTTCTTTCTAATCTCATTGTTTGGGGCATGAAGGGATAGGGCCAGTGTTACCGGGAGACCCTCGTTTGCAAAGGCTTTTATCTTATCCGGTATGCCACAGGTGGATACAGTTATATTTCTGGCGCTAAGGTTGATCCCCTCTGGTCCGATAAGAATACGCAAGAATCGAATTAAGTTATCATAATTATCCAAAGGTTCTCCAGTACCCATCACAACCACATGACTGACTCTCTCCCCTGTTGCAGCCTGAATTCGGTAAATCTGATCCAACATTTCAGAAGGAAGCAGATCCCTTTCCTTGCCTCCAATGGTGGAGGCACAGAAGGTACAGCCCATCCGGCAACCTACCTGAGAAGAGATACAAACACTATTACCGTATTCATATCGCATCAAAACGCTTTCAATTACTCTGTTATCCCATAACCGGAATAGGTATTTTATCGTATCATCCTTAGCAGAATGTAGAGCATCCACCTGTTCCAACGTCGTTAGCGGATATTGTTTTTTTAAGGCGTCTCTCAACTCCTTCGAGAGATTTGTCATGGCATCATAGCTGTCTGCCTGCTTTTGATGAAGCCATTCATAAATCTGTTTTGCTCGAAAGGAAGGTTGTCCAAAGCTTTTCATTTCAACAATCAACTCATCTAGGGTTAGAGATTTAATATCCAATTTATCCATATTATGTTCCTTTTCTTTATAAGGCGCCATAGTTCTAATAGCTTAATAGTCATTACCTTTTATACATCTTAATATGATATATGTCAATCTTTTTTAAGACTTCACAATCCTTCTTCCGATGATGTTTAATTAGAAAAACCCGCCTCACGAGCCTTCACATAAAGGTAAAGCTGTACGTATCGGCGGGATATTTTCTTGATTTATTTTATGAAATAGCACGGCATCAGGATTTCCTTCTCATCCTAGAGATAAAGAATCCATCCGTTGGATGGACACCCTGGATTAATTGTAGATATCCTTCCTTCGTGCTCGTTCCATGTAGTTGCTGTGGAAGATAAGGATCCAGACTATCTGCTTCAAAATCATATTGCTGTAAAAACCAATTCCGATTCTCTATATTCTCTTCCTGATTCACGGTACAGGTGCTATAGATCAGGATACCACCCGGTTTCACATAATCCTTAATCACGGACAGAATACTTCTTTGTAATTCTACCAACTCTTTTTGTTGATTCTGTGTCAATTTATATTTAATATCTGCCTTCTTTCCCAAAACACCCCAACCGCTACAGGGAAGATCAGCTATGACCACATCTGCTGTTCCGAGGATGCTTGGATCCGGCTTAGTAGCATCCCAAACGAGGGTTGTTACATTATTCAAGCCAAGACGATTCATATTATCATTAATGAGTCCTACTTTATACTCTGTCAGATCTCTGGCAGATACTTGTTTCGCCCGTTCCGCCGCATGGAGAGCCTTGCCACCAGGGGCTGCACAAACATCGACCACGAAATCCTGTTCTCCTAATCCGGCCGCTTCGCAAACAAGCATCGAACTGGTATCCTGGACCGTAAAATAGCCCATCTCAAAGCTCTTCAATTTTTCCAGATAATCATAGTTTCGTATGGTAAAGGCATACTCTAGATAGTCATTATCCTCTACCGTTACCCCTTCTTGCAGAAGCATTTCCTTTAATTGTTCCGGAGATATCTTCGTGGTGTTCACTCGTATCGTAGTTTCCTTTTCCTTTAGAGATGCAAGAAGCATTGCCTCTACAGTTGCAAATGGATATTGCCCAAGCAGCTCTTCTACCAGCCAGGCTGGTACGGAATAGCATATCTCAAGGTATTCCTTTGGTTGTTTCTCTTTATCCGGATAACTGATATCCTGGCGTTTTCGCGCAATATTTCGAAGGTTACCGTTAATAAAGCCAGATAGCTTCACAAACCCTCGTTTCTTTGCAAGCTTTACCGCTTCATTACAAACGGCTGACTCCGGAACCTGGTCCATATACATGAGTTGATATACACTTAAACGGAGCAAATTACGTATCAGAGGTTTCATCTTTCGTACCGGTATGGTAGAAAAAGAATTAATAATATAATCCAGAGTTAGATAATGTTTCACTGTACCGGTAAAAAGCCTGGAGATAAAGGCTCTTTCCTGTCTCTCCAAGCTTTGATAGTTTTTCAATGTATGATGTAGTATGGTGTGGCTGAATTTATTACCCTCCAGCACCTCCAATAACATGTCTAGTACTATTTCCCGAGAATTCACTTTATCAGTCACGATTCCTTCCTCCAAATAAGATTAGCAGTCTTAATAACTGCAGAATCGTCGCCGCTGCTGCCGCCACATAGGTCAGAGCTGCTGCATCCAATACCTTTTTCGCCTGCGTTAGTTCCTCATTATATAAAATTCCGGTCTCACCCAGTCTTGCTACTGCCCTTCTGGAGGCATTAAACTCTACCGGTAACGTAACGAGCTGGAACAATACCGCTAAAGAGAACAAGAGGATGCCTAGGTTAATCAAAGTTTGGGAACCTCCCATCAATACACCGATGATGATCAAAGGCCAGGAAATCATGGACCCAAAATTGGCTACCGGTACCAAAGCTCCACGAAGCTTTAAGGGTGCATAGGATTTCTCATCCTGGATGGCATGGCCACACTCATGGGCTGCCACTCCGATCGCTGCTATGGAACTCTGTCCATAGACTGAATCAGACAGACGAAGAACCTTGGTTCTGGGATCATAATGGTCATTTAACTGTCCAGATATCCGTTCGATACGAACATCATAAATTCCCGAGTTGTGGAGAATCCGTTCTGCAGCTTGTGCTCCAGTCATACCTGTTACACTTCTGATTTGAGAGTATTTAGCAAATGTACTCTTTACTTTCGCTGAGGCTATAAGGGATAACACAACTCCTATTAAAACTAATATATAGGTTGGATCAAAATAATATGGAAAAAACATAAAAATTACCCTCTTTCTTTGTGGTATTCATCATTTCCCACCAATATCACAAGGCTTACAACTAAACTATATGTCTACTACTGCCAAGCAGAGACTTTGATTATTCCCCGAGTTTCTGTCCTACCGAAACATGATATCCTCGCAAGAATGCATCGGCCGGCAACCGTTTCTTACCCTCTAGCTGAAGCTCCTTAATTAGAAGCAGCTTATCTCCGGTTGTCACTACGATAGAGTCCTTCCTTATCTCAAGGATCGTTCCCGGTTCTACTGTAGTATCATTGTCCTCTACCTCTGCTCTCCAGAGCTTTAATGTCTTACCGTCTAATCTGGTATATGCGCTGGGCCAGGGATTGAGTCCCCGAATTAACCGTTCAATACGAATGGCTGGGAGAGAAAAATCAATCTGTCCCATCTCCTTGTCCAAGGTTTTCACATGAGTTGCCTGGGAATCATCCTGACGCATTCGTTCCGATGTTCCATCCTCTATCTTCTTCAATGCCTCCAATAGAAGGTCCGCACCTAGAACCGCCAGCTTATCATGCAGAGTACCTGCAGTATCCTCTTTGGTAATATCAACTTTATCCTTCAGAATCATATCACCGGTATCCAGCTTAACATCCATATACATGATGGTAACTCCTGTTTCCGCTTCCCCATCAATAATTGCATTTTGTATCGGTGAAGCTCCACGGTATTTCGGAAGAAGAGAAGCGTGAACATTGATACAGCCACGAGGTGGTATATCCAGTAATTCCTTTGGTAATAACTGACCAAAGGCCGCTACGACAATAACCTCCGGAGCCATATCTCTGATTTGTTGTACAAATTCCGGTTCTCTAACCTTAACTGGTTGATACACGGTCAGGTTATACTCCAATGCCAGTTCTTTCACAGGGGGAAAGCTCATCTCCTTGCCTCTGCCCTTTGCCTTGTCCGGTTGAGTTATAACTCCAATCACCTCATGTTCCGATTGTATTAATTTATTAAGCGTACTTGCCGCAAAATCAGGCGTTCCCATAAAAAGTACCTTCATCGCCAACTGTCCTTTCCTATCGCATCCTATGCTCCACAAGATAATATGCTATTCCAAAAATATCGTTATCATTTTGTGTATGCATTACATAGAGTATGCTGATATACATAATTATATCGAATTTCATTTTGATAATCTATGATTTTATAAAACCTTAATGAAAGTTTAATCAATCTCTTCTGTTACAAAAGTATCTCTTAAGTCCCCAATGGTTTTCTCAGGGTAGAGAACACCATTCAGGTGATCGATCTCATGACAAAGAGCACGGGCAAGAAGCTCCGTACCTTCCACGGTGAATTCCTGCATCTTCCTATCGAATGCCTTCACCTTTACATAATTCGGTCGGGCTACGGTGCCCACCTTCCCAGGTATGCTTAAGCAGCCTTCATCTCCCACCTGCTCACCATCGGTTTCCAAAATCACCGGATTAATCAGCACTAGCGGTTCATTGCCTTCCTCGGATACATCAATCACAACCAAACGTTTTAAGATGCCCACCTGAGGTGCAGCTAATCCAACACCACTAGCCTCATACATAGTATCTAGCATATCTTCAATTAGAAACTGTATCTTCTTATCTACTTCCGGAATTTCCTTGCTCACCTTCGTTAATACCTTATCTCCAATTTCTCTAATATTTCTTATTGCCATATCAATTCATCCTTTCTTTACAATTATGTTACCCGTTAATATCCACTCATGGGATTAAAATCGAACTGGAGGCTACAGCCTTGAAATTGCTCTGAATATTTAAAAAAGCCCTCCAGATAGTTTTTTATATTAACCAACTGGTCGTAATCCTCTGTTTTCAGATACATGACCTGCCGGTAAATGTCACTGATTTTTGAAATACTTGCCGGTGCCGGACCAATCACCTGTACCTTAGCCGGCTGTTGTTCATCGTTAATGTTATGATTTAAATATTCCTTAACCGCCTGCCCTACTAGCTGTGCGGCCCGAGATGCCTTTTCTTCCTCCTTTGAGGTGATCAGAGCTAATAGGATATGAGCCGCCGGAGGATATTGCATTAACTTCCGGTACAACATCTCCTGCTCAAAGAAGGTGGGATAATCCCCATCTGCTGCGGTTACGATACTATAATGTTCCGGATTGTAAGTCTGGATAACCACTTCACCGGGTAGAACGTCTCGACCTGCTCTTCCAGAAGCCTGGCACAATAGCTCAAAGGTTCGTTCACTAGCCCGAAAATCTCCGGCGTAAAGGGATAGATCTGCCGCGATAATCCCTACTAGGGTTACCTTCGGAAAATCATGACCTTTTACTATCATCTGGGTACCTACTAGGATATCCGCTTTTTGATGTGCAAAGGCCTTTAGTATCTTTTCGTGATCCCCTTTGTTCTTTGTTGTATCAGTATCCATACGAAGAACCTTCGCCTCTGGGAATTCCCTTTTCACTAGCTCCTCAACCTTCTGAGTTCCGGTTCCAAAGGCCGCGATATACTTAGATCCACAGCTGGGGCAGTTCTTCGGGATAGGTTCATCATGACCACAATAATGACAGATGACTCTACCATTATTATGGGAGGTAAGAGAAATATCGCAATGCGGACATCGAATGACATAGCCACAGCTTCTACAGGATACAAAACCCGCATAACCTCTGCGATTAATAAATAGCATAATCTGTTCCTTCTTATCTAATCGGTCAAAGATCAATTCTCTAAGTTTTCCGCTGAAGATTGATTTATTTTTCTTCTGTAGTTCTTCTCTTAAATCTACGATCCAAACCTTAGGAGGTTGTGCCTCCTTCGCTCTTTTTGTTAAGGTAAATAATCGATAATCTCCTCGAAGTGCCATTTCATAGGCTTCCAGAGATGGAGTTGCAGAACCTAGGACGACGGAAGCCCCAGTCAATTCTGCTCTTTTTATTGCCACGGGAATCGTATGGTATTTTGGTGTGGTTTCACTCTTATAGCTACCCTCATGTTCCTCATCGATTATGATTAATCCTAGGTTTTGAAACGGACTAAACAAAGCCGAGCGGGGTCCGATCATGATATCAATTAACCCCTCCTTCGCCCGATTGCTTTGATCAAACCGCTCTCCTTGAGACATCCGCGAATTCATTATGGAGATTCGATCTCCAAAACGGTTGTAAAATCGACGAACGGTTTGATAGGTTAAAGCGATCTCCGGAATTAGGAGGATTACTTGCTTTCCCATGGCAACTACGGAGGATATAATATCCATATAAACTTCTGTCTTTCCACTACCGGTTACCCCATGGATCAAATAGGTACCGCGGATCCCCTGTTCATATTCCTTTGTAATATTATCAACGATAAATTGCTGTTCGTCATTTAACGTAACTGGCTGGTAGATCATATCTCTATGGGTAATTGGATTTCGGTACACCTGCTCCGTCTGGGTCTTTATGACACCCAAATCCTCCAGTCCTTGCAGGGTGCTCCTGGAGATATTCAACTTCTGAATCACTACTTCATAATCCAGACTATTTTCCTTTATAAGGGCTTCTAAAAGTCTGACTCTTCCCTTATTATTCTTCCTCTGGTATTCATCATAGAGCGAAGTAGCTTTCTCGGCATCCACATTAAGAATAATTGTTTTCCGCTCTTTGAGCTTAACCGCTTTCTTCACCGGAATTACTGTTCTTAATGCCTCATTCATGGTGCCGCCAAAGTTTTCCTTAATCCAATAAGCCAGATAAATCAAATGACTTTCTATGACCGGTGCCTCTGTATCTACCTTGGCAATTGGTTTAATTAGCTTTTTATCAATCTTTGCTTCCTGGGACAGTCCAACGATATAGCCGCCAATCTGCCGGTTTCCCTTACCAAACGGTACGGTAACCAAAGCTCCGATCACTGCTGATTCCTCATGTATAGCTGGGATGGCATATTGATATGTCTTGTCTAGGTTCTCGTGGGATATATCGATAATGATGTCTGCGTAAGTCTGATAAGACATAGGTGCCCTCCTTTGTAAAAGTGTATATAAATGTCGAAATTTGAAGCGACTGTTTTATAATTCTGCTGCCACTTCCCGTATTAGTTCGCGGTCATCCATATGATGCTTGACGCCTTTGATTTCTTGGTAGTCTTCGTGGCCTTTGCCGGCGATGACGATGACATCACCCTCTTTTGCATGATGGATGCAATAGCGGATGGCTTCCTTACGGTCGATGATCTCTATAAATTGACCGGATGCTCGTTTAACACCGGTTATGATGTCATTGATAATATCCTGCGGTTCTTCAAATCGAGGATTGTCAGAGGTTACAACCGTTAGATCAGCTATTTTTGAGGATATCTCCCCCATCTCAAATCTCCGATCTCTGGATCGGTTTCCTCCACAGCCAAACATACATACCAAGCGCTTCGGTTTATATTCTAACAGAGTTGTCAATAAGCTTTCTAGACTCATGGCATTATGGGCATAGTCAAGCATAATCGTAAACTGATCCGATACCGGTACCAACTCCACCCTACCTCGTACCATAACATTTTGAAGCGCCTTCTGAATTCGCTCTGTATCAATCTTAAAATGTCTGCAGATTCCGATGGCACAGAGTGAATTGTAGACGTTAAACTTACCAGGAACTCCTAATTCTACAGAAAAATCCATCAAACCACTCACATGATAAGACACTCCTAAAAGACCAGGCTTTTGTATTAATTTATAATCATTCGCTCTGATATTGGCATCATCTGATAAACCAAAGGTCTCCACCTTGCAAGTATGGCCAACTAGGATCTCCTTAGCATGGGGATCATCGATGTTAATGAGACCCACCTTACATTGTTTAAATAACATACTCTTACAATTTAGATAGTCCTCAAAATCTTTATGTTCATTTCCACCGATATGATCCGGCTGAATATTCGTAAATACACCAATATCAAAGATAAATCCGTCCATCCGATGTAACATGAAGCCCTGAGAGGAGGCCTCCATTACAACCGCTTGGCAGCCTGCTTCCACCATCTTAGCAAAGTATTGTTGCACAATATAGGATTCCGGAGTGGTGTTATTGGCCGGAATCACCTCATCACCGATGATCGTTTCGATCGTTCCGATCAATCCGGTCTTAATTCCGGTTTGTTCAAGAATCGATTTTACCATATAGGAAGTAGTGGTCTTACCCTTCGTACCTGTTATACCGATGGTTGTAAGCTTCTTGGCTGGATGTCCAAAGTATGCTGCTGCCATATAGGCCAATGCTTTTCTCGTATTATCTACCCGGATTACGGTTGTTCCTTCCGGTGCCGAAGTTTCTTTCTCTACAATAATAGCTGTAGCACCCTTTTCTACCACTTCTGTAATATAATCGTGTCCGTCGGAAACAGCACCACTGATGCATACAAATACACAGTCTTTCTCAGCCTTTCTTGAATCATAAACTAATTCTGTGACTGAACTATGAACATCTCCCTGCAGGCAGGTAAAATCTAATTTCTCCAGTAAGTAATCCAGATACATGTAATCCCTCCTCTTTATTAAAGTGAATCTAAATTTCTACTCTATATTCTATGTTTAAACCAATAATTTCACATATATAATTATAGGTTAAATTTTATTTTTGTAAAGGAAAAGGTGATTGACACACCATATATGACATCTTTTAGGCGAATGAGGTACGCTCTCCTTAAAATAGATGAATTATCTTATTACACAACAAAATGTTATAAAAAAGCATCTTACTTAATAAGATGCTTTCAAAGTTGTAAAGGTACTTTCAGCTTGGGTTTTGGACAACCCCTACCAAAAAAGGCACTTTATTTTTATATAGTATATAAATAAATGGCCTATTTAGATTTATTTCTACTTCATCCTTCGATACCCCTGAGCCCTGAGCCGTTATCTCCGTATAAGAGGAGGCAGAGCACCCCTTTTCATCAACTTCTATTTTTGATGCTTGAATGATGTCAGTGATATATATATTTCCATCCGCAAAACCCGAAAATGCAGATGAATTTTGGTCAAATATTTTATTGATTCCCATTGTTTCCGCTGTTGTTTTCAAATTGGTTTCACCGGAATACGCAAACTTTGGGACACTGAGTTTAACCTTTCCCATAGAATATTGTTCGTTCGTCCAATCAGAGATAATGCTAGATAATTTGCCTCTTTTCTCTATAAAATCCTCGATTAACAAGCCTTCCTCCGGAAGTATAAACAGCATTGATTCATGTTCTTTTAATATACAACTCGTTGACATATAATCTTCACCAACCATAAATGGATGGTATAGCTTCTCCATTTTCATGAAATCGCTTGTAATCTCCTTATTATCACTTAAGAAAAAGGGCTCTGTTGTTGTATCCTCTTCTTCAAATGGAAATAACCACTCATTATAAAAGTTTAAGGAGTTTAAGCAGATAAATGCATCAGGATCTGCATTGTCAAGCATTTTATTATAGTCAGGTCGAAATTCATAATATGTATTTTCATACACCCATTGTGTTATTCTATTCTGAAATTCACGATTTTTCAGATCACCCTTGTATATTTCAGTGCTATATTGACTTTGGAGCATATTTAACAACTCCTCCTGATAGTTAATCTCATCATTTAGCCACAATGAAGTATTTAAATCAAGTCTACCTATAGGTAGGGGTAATCTTCTCTTCTCCAGTGTATCGATTGCAGTATTCACTTCTGATGCATTAAATTCAGCATCCGATATGCCTAATACCTCCTGTATCTCCTCTCTAGCTTCTCCCGCAGACAATTCACTAAGCACAGATAAGGCCAGATACCAATTAAGGGGAGCATAGATTTGATTTTTACTTACGTTTTCTCGAAACACATGAACTGAAGTTTGCTCTGTAAAATCATAGAAGTTTTGCAAAAACTCCTTACTAATCTCATCATTGCGGCCGGAGACTTTAACAGACGAATCATTCTCTGTAGTATCAATTGTCATATCCGAAGCATTACCTGTGTTTTTGCTTAAATCCTTCTTCAAATCTTCCACTTGAAGCTTTTCTTGTTCTTGACCTTGATCTTGTTCCTCCTTATAATTTTTCTCTTTTAACGTATCGTATTGTATTTCACCGGAACATGAGGTGCAAATAACACAAACGCATAACATGATACAAATAATTGAATAGCGGTCTATAAGCTGTTTCATTGATAAGATACTCCTTTCTATGAAGGTTATTAGATGATCAATAATCTCTCATGTTGCTGAATTAATATCTGTACTCATATGTAAGCGTATTTGTGAGTTCGTCTTCTGCATTGTATATATATTTCTTAGATAATTTTCCTTCTTCATCATATACATGCTTATCGTATGACTTCAAGATTCCTTGCTTATCTTCGCTTATGTAGGCATAATTTTTTACATTAACTAAGCGTGTATCCTCATACTCATATTCACTATATCTATTTAGGTTGTCTTCCTCTACAGGTTCCTGATATTCTTTTGTTTTGATTAAGTTCCCATAATTATCATATTCACATATTGTAGTATAATTATTTCCCATCATATTCTCAATTCTACCATAATACTCAGATAATCTGTTTTGATCATCATACTCATAATAAAACGTTCTAAAAAAGGTACCATCCGCATTGTGATCAAGTGATTTTATTAGATTATCATTTTTGTCATATTCAAACAATGTATAAGATTCTAATTTTTTCTTTCTACTGAAACCATAACTTTTTTCTTTCTTCTCACCATAATATATTGTGATTCCATAATATGTTATTTGGTTTGTATTATCATAGTTTATAATTAATTCTAACGATTGA
>CAYMLE010000095.1:0-10944 GCA_964391115.1 uncultured Herbinix sp.
CACGGCTGTTAACCGTGGGGTTGTAGGTTCGAGCCCTACTCGGGGAGTTTTTTTATGCCCAAAAAATAAGGGTGAATATAAGCAAAGAATTACTCATTTGATATCATGATAAGTTATAAAAAGGATTTGAATAATTATAACCATTTCCGGTAAATATAGCCTTGAGGTGAATAGACATGAGTATTCTATGGAAGGAAAATGGTACCTTCGAGGAAAGTGGAATTGAACGAGGAGAATCCCTCTGGATTCAGAAGCAATATCGCTATCCAAATGGAATTGATAGTGAAGAGAAAGAGAAAGTAGTAAGACCTACGCTATCCGGAGATATTGATGCGGATGTAGCAGTCATCGGGGCTGGGTTAGCCGGTATTTTAACGGCGTACCACCTTCAGAAACAGGGAATACCTGTAATAGTCTTGGAATGTAATGAAGTAGGTAGCGGAATGACAAAGAATACCACTGCCAAGATAACTTCCCAGCATAGCTTGATTTATCGGAAGCTTCTTACTTATAAGGGTGAGGAACGGGCTTGGGAATATGCTATGGCTAATCAGCAGGCAATTGATAAGTACGAAGAAATCATTCATGACTTGCAGATTGATTGTGATTATGAAGTGACACCAAACTATATTTATACACTGGATAATGAACTAAAGATCAAACAGGAGGTAGAAGTGGCACAGAGATTGGGGTTGCCGGCATCCTTTACCAAGGAGACAACTCTGCCCTTTTCGGTCAAAGCAGCAATCCGTTTTGATCATCAGGCACAATTTCATCCATTGAAATTCCTGGATGCAGTAGCAAAGAATTTAACCATATATGAGAATACGAGAGTAACCGAAATCCATAGTGATGGATTAATTAAGACCAATCAAGGCAGTGTCAAAGCGAAAAAGATTGTAGTTGCTACCCATTATCCATTCATTAATGTCCCCGGTTATTACTTCATACGGCTTCATCAGGAGCGTTCTTATCTTAGTGCCTTGGAAGCAAAGGAGGGGGATTGCTATCGCCTCGATGGTATGTATCTTGATGCTGATCCGGATGGTTATACCTTCCGTAATTATAAGGACTATCTAATCTTTGGAGGAGCAAACCATAGATCCGGCCAATATCAGCCGGTAGATGCCTATGCCAAGCTAGAGAATACCGCAAAGAGATGGTTTCCCGATTCAAGAATTGTGTATACCTGGTCCAACCAGGACTGCATGACGCCAGATGATATCCCTTATATAGGTGGATACTCAGTTCGAACTCCGAATATATATGTTGCGACCGGTTTTAATAAATGGGGCATGACCAGTGCTATGGTTTCGGCGATGCTAATCAGTGAACGGATTGCCGGTAGAGATTATGAGTTTAGGAAAGTATTCAACCCCCGCAGACTAATGCTATCGGGCAGCAGGGTGCTACTGAAAGATGCTGCAATTATTACGATTAGCCTGCTATCCGAGTATTTAAAGGTACCTCATGATAATCTCAAAGACATTGAGAAAGGAAAAGCTGGAGTCATTCGCCACAACGGCCAAAGAGTCGGAGTTTACCGGGAATCGGAAGATAAATATTATTTTGTTACTACCAAATGTCCTCATCTAGGATGCAAATTGGAATGGAATCAAAATGAACTGACTTGGGATTGCCCATGCCATGGTTCTCGTTTTGATTATCGTGGAAATTTAATTAACAATCCAGCCATGAGAGATGCCTTTGACTCTTGCCAGAGGAGAAGGAAGAGGAAAAATAAAGAATAAATAGAACGAAAAGAAACCAATGGAAGTAAGAAAAAAGTGTTGCAATTCTTTTGCTAGGATGTTATAATCTCTATTGTTCGCTGGAAACAGTGGATGCATAATAGATAGTTGCAGTCGTGGCGGAATTGGCATACGCGCTAGACTAAGGATCTAGTGAGCATTGCGCTCGTGAGGGTTCAAGTCCCTTCGACTGCACTTAAAAAATGAGAGTTATGACGAGAGTCATAGCTCTTATTTTTTTAAGTGAAGTGGGACGGAAGTCCCTTTACTATTATCCAAATCCAAGCTCTTCCACTATCGGAAGAGTTTTTTGTGTATAACAGTTTTTTCCATTTATCCACAATATCCACAATTCGATGTGCATAACTTACATAAATAACCAAATAGTAAGAATACCCAACTTAAACAGATAAAAATAAGTATCGAATAGGGAATAAAAAATCAGTAAACATAATTAAAGTCACATTATAATGCAAAAAAAGGGGCTTACTATATGCCCCTGATATTACCGGAAGAAGGAGATTTGTTCTGTGATGCTTTTGGATTCGGAGTTTCAACTTTAGGACTATATCGATAGTTACTAACTCCGTTCGATGCGCTACTCTTTCCTTGCTTTTTTGAGGATACATCTTTGCTGTTGCTCATAAATTACTCCTTTCATTGAGGATACATATTTGTTGTTCATGCAATTGCGAACTATAATATTGTTTTGCAATCGCCTATTTCTAGTTTTTGCAGAAATTACAGATGTATACGACACTTTTTTTGGGAAAAAAATAATGTGCAAAAATCATTAGTGAAAGCGCTTGATTTCAGTGTTAATGTCACTTGGCGAATGGCAAAATCTATATTAATACAAGTTTATTCATATACAAAGTAGTTAAAAGATATAATGCTGATTCCAATTTTTTGTACATTAATAATAGAATAGTACATTGATTATCAATACTAATTCCTATATAATTAACCAGGTAGACCAAAATTATTATTAATATACTGTGTTTTTAGGCAGACTTGATGGAATAAATATTCTTTCTTATTACGAACAAAAAATGAAAGCAAAGGTGTGTATGCAGAAAATGAGTAATAATAAGAAACACAAACGCCTCTATGCATTAATATGCATTACAGTTATTTCCGCCTCAGGCTGCGGCCTTGCACCGAAGGAGGAGGTGCTGCCGGATGCTCCTGTTCTACAGACGATTACAGTTGAGGAATATAAGATAATTGATGTGATGCGGGGAGACCTGGTAGAGAGTGTGACCGTGGACTGTACATATAAGGCATTTCAAACAGAAAAATTAAGTTTTAATGTCGATGGACTTAGATACAGCCATATCTATGTAGAGGAAGGCGATCTTGTTAAAGTAGGCGATGTATTGGCAGATCTTGTTATGGACGATTTGGAGCAACAGATTAAGGATCGGACTGAGAATGTCAGGGCATTAGAATTGCGAATTGCCCAATCAGAAGAGCTGAGGAATTTAGCAGCCGCGAATCAGAGTCAGTTAAGCAATTTATCTGATGCGAACGAGCAGTTGGTTATGAAATATGAGAACGAGATTACGAACCAAGACAATACAATAAGTCAATTGATGGACGATCTTTATATAGAACAAAAACGGCTGGATAAGTTGGGGGAGGATGTTAAGAACCGCCAGATTATTGCCGGAATTAATGGTGTCGTATCTTCGGTTGCTAAGGTCGGTGAGTGGGAGCTCTCCGATAAGGAGGCCAATTTCATTACATTATTTGATCCGGATACGATGGTTTTTGTAACGAATGGAAGAGATTCCGAGCTGTTTAAACCAGGTGAGAAGGTTAAGGTTTCAACGGATGAGATGGTGTATGATGCTGTTGTTCTCTCTCCGGGAGAACTCGAGGGAATCGAGGAACTTACCGAGGACAGCAAAGAGGTATACCTAAGAGTTGAGATTGAAAATAATCTTCTACAGAACGGAACTCGGGGTAGGGTGACTTTTAACCTTCAGGAGCGAAATGATACTCTCTATCTTCCGACTGCAGCAATTCATGTAGATAACGGTAAGTCTGTTGTATATGTAGAGGATGAAGGTGGCTTCAAGAGTGTAAAAGAAGTTGAAACAGGATTGAAAGCAGATGGTAAGATAGAAATCGTATCCGGCTTAAATGAAGGCGACAGCGTAATTATGGATTAAGCTGCCTGGGAGGTTAACAAAGAATGTTAAAAAAACTATTCGTAGTTCTTATGATAGCAATGATGTCACTAAGTGGATGTAATAAGCAAGAAGAAGCGATACCGGTATTGATGGAACCGGTAGGGGCAGAGATCGAAACCGCCGTAGCAACTCGGGGAGATATCTATAATCTGACAACCTACGATGCTAAGATATATCCTGAAACACACGAGGTAAGCTTTGCAGTTGACGGAAAGCTCAAGGATAGCTACGTTTACCTCGGGCAGGAGGTGAAAGAAGGAGATATCCTCATGCGCTTAGATGATGAGAATGTGGAGGAAACTCTGACCCGACTGGAGAATGAGCTAGAAGAAGCATATCGTAAAAATGAATATAATTTGTTACAGCAAGAACTAGATATTCAATTAATTCATCTTAGTCTCGAACAGAAGAAAAGGGATAACGCACCAGCACTGGATATAGCCCAGCTGGAAGCGGATCTGGAGAAGCTGGAGCTGAGAAGATTGCAGTCAATTGAGACCCAGGATTTTAACAATGAAAAATTAGTCAAAAAGATAGAAGAATTAAAAATAGAGCTAGAAAAGTATAAAATCACAGCACCTACTTCTGGAAAGATTGCTTATATTGACTATATCAGTATGGATGGATTTGTTAGCGCGCAGACTACCATGGTTGTTATAGCGGATGATACGAAGCTTAAGGTGCAAAGCCAATATATTAATCCGAGTGTTATCAACAATGCGAGTCGGGTATTTGCTATAATCGGTGATAAGGAATATGAAATCGAATACATACCATTGGATACCGATGAGGCGATCAAGATGAATAACGGTACTACTGGTATTGAGAGTAGGTATAAGATTGATATTGATTCCGAGATTAATTCAGGAGATTATGCAAGTGTCTGTCTACAGAACGAATTGAAAACCGATGTGATTACAATCCCGAACAAGGCTTTATTTAAGGAAGCCGATGGTAATTTTGTATACCGTCTAGAGGATGGAAAACTGGAACGTATTGATATTGAAGTTGGTTTGATAACAGATATTCAAGTCGAAATCAAAAGCGGTCTGGAAGAAGGAGATGTAATATATGTCCAGGGATAAGAAAGTGCTTTTCAAAATAATAGGTGTCATGATGATTATTTCACTATTTACCTCGCAAATTACCTATGCAAGTACAAACATTAAGTCTACGACTAACAAGGCAACAGGGTTGAAAACGATAGAGGTGGCATACGGAGATTATATAGAAAAAGGCACCTTGAAAAACCTTGAACTCAGCTATCCAAGACGAGACATTCTATTTATTGAAGAACCAGAGGGGACCTTTATTGAGTATCTTGTGGAGAACGGACAGAATGTAAAAAAAGGGGATCCGCTTGTAGCCTATATTATTCCCAGTGACAGCATCGGTGTCGAGGAGAATAATATAAAGCTATCGCAAAGTGTCCGCACCTATGAGATGCAGTCGGAGCAAAAGAGAATCGACATCGAAGATAAGTATGAACAATGGAATGCTATGGATGCAGGCTCCATCGAAGCTCAAATGTTGGAAATTAATATTCGAAAGATGGAATTAGAGTATGAGCAATATGAGTATGATACTCAGAAAAGCTTAGAGGATATGAAAACCAAGACGATAGAGCTAGAAGAAGCGTTAAAAATACAATACATACTTGCTCCTTATGATGGAGTAGTTAGAACCGTTAACTGGATGAGTGAAGGCTTTCCTCTGGATCGTTCGCGGGAGCTGATTGAAATATATGATGCCAATAGTGCAATATTAGCATCTAAGGCAACGAACTTAAACAAGCTATGGTACGATATGGAGGTTCGTATCACACCGACCAGCGACCGTTCACAGGTAAAAGGTGAAACAGTAAGTGGAAGGGTAGTGGGAGCGGATTCCTTATTCAACGGTAAAGTGAGTGCTGAAATGGTTTACATTCAGTTAGAGGATGCTTCCAAGATAACCACAGTTCAAAGAGCAGATATTGAAACGGAGCTCGTTCGCGTAAATAACGTAATACTTATTCCGATCAGTGCTGTTACCACGGCGAATGATATCAGCTACGTATATATTGTGGATGATAATGGAGACATGTATAAACAATACGTCACAGGCCGTAGTAATGGAGTAGAAATGTGGGTCTTTAACGGTCTCTCAGCAGGACAGAAAATAGTAGCGGAATAGGTGGTGATAAGGTGCTCGGTTATGTTATCAATAAATTATGGAAAAGAAAATGGATGGCAATCAGTCTAATCATCGGTAATGTACTTTTGGTTGGTATGATTGTAGGTAATATCGTTTATACGAACGCTGTCTTGAATAGAGTTCTTGTGAAGGATTTTAACAAGTATATGAGTGACACCGGTACATATCCTATGCAAACGGAGATCGAGATCCGAATGGATAAATCTCGTTCCGATGCCAGTGTAGCTCGTAAGGTAAAGGAACTGGAAGGCCTGACAGAGGGCTTGGCGGGGTCCTTGGGACTGGATAAGAAGGAATTAATATCAAGATATTATATCAGAACGAATTATCTCTTTGCACCAGAGGATAAGGAGCATAGTGATTTTGTGCTGAATTTATCCTTCCTATCTGATCTGGAAGAGCATAGTACGATTTTGTCTGGTGAGATGTATCACAACGAACTCGTGGATGGTGCTATAGAGGTCATCGTCAGCAGAAAAACGATGATGGAGCATGACCTGATGGTCGGAATGGAGCTTTATGTAGCCGATGCCCGAGATCCTGAGGGTAATCCTTATAAAATCCGTGTATCCGGCGTCTTTCAAAATTCAGTGGAGCAGGACGCTTACTGGGTAGATAGTCCGGATTCCTTCTCAAGAGAATTTTTTATGGATGAGGGGTTATTCCGGTCCATGTTTGTTGATTATGAAAATCCGCAATACAAATGGAGTAGTGTATGGAATGTGTTGATTGATTATGATGATATTAAGTCTGGTCAATCGGATCACATAACCCAAACAATGGAGGAATTTAATGCTAAAGTGAAGGGCATTGATGTCTACTTCTATAAAGAGTACTTCAGTAGTATATTAACTGATTTTCAGGTTAAGCAGGTTAAATTGCAGAACATCCTATTTTTACTAGAGGTACCAATCTTTATCCTACTAGTAATCTTTATCTATATGGTAAATAATCAGCTGATGTTACTGGAGCGAAATGATATCGCTATTTTGAAGAGTCGAGGTGCCTCCAATGGCCACATAATGGGGATATATCTGATACAAGGAGTCTTAATTGCGATAATGGGCTTAGCTCTCGGCATACCCTTAGGACTATTCTTCTGTCATACGCTCGGTAATGCTAACGCCTTTCTTGAGTTTGTTACAAGGACAGCACTGTCTCTTGAGTTTACATTGCAGGCAGGGTTAGCAGCCATCTTCTGTGCTTTATTCTCTTTGGGCATTACTCTGGTTCTGGCATTTTTCCATACCAGAGAAACCATTGTATCCTATAAGAGGAAAATGAGCAGAAGGAATAAGAAAAAGATCCTTTGGAGCTTTGTCGCAGGAGCAGTTACTCTCGGCGTGTCCTTCTATGGATTATACAGTTTTAATCTTCATTCGGACACGTTGGCACAGAGCTCTGAAGCTGGTGCAGGTTTAGATCCTCTGCTATTTAGTGGATCCATGTTTTTCATCATTGGTGCAGCCTTCTTCGTACAGGGAATCTTCCCGATCTTGGTGAATTTTATATTCCGATTGGGACGAAACTGGTGGAAACCTTCTACCTATGCGGCCTTCCAACAAGTGGTGAAGGGATCGGATAACCAGGGCTTTATCATATTATTTATTATATTAACAGTCTCCCTAGGCATCTATGATGCGAATCTGGCAAGAACAATTAATGGAAATGAAGAAGACCGAATTGTCTATGCCACTGGAGCAGACCTTGTTGTTCAGGAAAAATGGGTAAGTAACGCAGAAAGTGTTGCTTCCTATATCAATACTTTAAGGACCATGGGCCAGAATGTAGATGAGAGCAGCTTTGATATATTCTTTGAAGAACCTGACTTTAATCGTTACTTAAACCTGGAGGAAGTGGAACGCGCCACTAAGGTTCTGGTAAATAAAGATATACAAGTATCTCTTGATAAGGGTAAGATCAATGCTACGTTGATGGGAATTAATACAAAGGAGTTTGGTGAGACGGCAATCTTTAAAACCAAGCTATTAGACCAACATTGGTACCATCATCTGAATGAAATGGCAGCAGATGAGAGTGGTATTATAGTATCCTCTAATTTTAAGAAGCTCTACGGTAATAAAATTGGTGATATGCTGACGTACTATGATGGGAATGGGACGACCAGAGGAATAATAAAGGGATTTGTAGACTATTGGCCCTCCTATGAGCCGGTAGCAAGGACGGTTGATACCGATGGTAAGGAAAAGGAATTGGATCAATTCTTAATTGTTGCAAACTTAACTAAGGTCCAGGCGGTCTGGGGTATTACTCCATACCAGGTTTGGATGAAAACAAATGGCTCTACTTCCTTTATCTATAACTTTGCCACAGAGAACAATATTGTCTTTGAAGATTTTAAAGACATATCCGCTCAGATTATTGAAAAGAATAACAATCCGTTTTATCAGGGAACGAATGGAGTATTGACCCTGGGATTCATCATCATTCTATTAATTTGTGCGGTTGGTTTCCTTATATTCTGGATCTTCTCAATACTATCCAGAACACTACAGTTTGGTGTATTCCGGGCCATGGGTATGACGATATCCGAGATCATCGGGATGCTTTTACGGGAGCAGTTCTTCCTTTCTGTAATTCCGATATCCATTGGTCTTTTCATTGGACATTATGTATCGAAGCTGTTTGTACCAATCATCCAGATTGCATATACCAGCTCGGAACAAATTATTCCGCTCGAGATCATTAATCTGCAGAGCGATCAGTTCAGAGTGCTTATGATTGTAGGCATTATGGTTGTACTTTGTATGGCATTTATCGGTAAGCTGATATCTGATTTGAAGGTAACCCAGGCACTGAAGTTAGGGGAGGATTAGGATCGTATGGAACATATCATAAAGGCAGTCGGAGTAAACAGATATTTTCCGGTACCGGATAGCAAACCAGTTCATGTGTTAAAGAATATTAGTCTTGATATTCCCAAAGAAAAGCTGACGATCCTCAGAGGACGCTCCGGTTCTGGTAAAACAACCCTAATGAATATATTAGGGGCGCTGGATTCGGCTACTTCAGGAGACGTATTTATAGGTGATGAAAACATATCAAAGCTAAGTGAGAGTAAACGTTGCAAGCTTCGCCGAACCAAAGTAGGTTTTATATTTCAGTCGGTAGCTTTGATTCCGACGATGACAGCGTATGAAAATGTAGAATATACATTACGATTAGCCGGGATAAAGAAAAATCGGAAAGAGCGAGTTACGGAATGCCTGAAGATGGTGGGACTGGGTGCTAGAATGCATCATATGCCTCAGGAATTATCCGGTGGTGAACAGCAGAGAGTAGCAATTGCCAGAGCGATTGCTCATAAACCACAGATTATCTTTGCGGATGAACCTACGGCAGAGTTGGATACCAATACAGGCCTTCAGATAATCAAAATATTTACAAACCTTACAGAGAAGGAAGGCGTTACAATTGTCATGACGACCCATGATACCGGCCTTATGGATTTCGGTGATAGGGTTTATGAACTGGAGGATGGTAAATTTGTTGAACGATAACACCGGTGAAACCCATATAATTCAATGTGATAACCTTGTTAAGATCTATAAGACAAAGGATAGCGAGGTATTGGCACTTCAGGGACTGGATATGAATGTCTCCAAGGGAGAGCTGATGGCCATTGTAGGTAAGAGTGGTAGCGGTAAGTCTACCTTCCTTAATATGATTGGCGGGCTGGATTTACCCTCTGCAGGTAAGTTATTTGTAGATGGTAAAAATCTATTTAAGATGAATAAAAAAGCGCTGACCGACTATAAGAGAAAGACTGTAGGCTTCGTATGGCAGAACAATGCAAGAAACCTATTTCCTTACTTGAATTCTTTGCAGAATGTTCAGGTTCCTATGTTATTTACCAGTGAAAAGAAGAAAAAGGAAAATGCCTTAAGGCTTCTTGAGATGGTTGGAATGTCCCATAAAAAGTACAATCGTCTTGGAGAGATGTCTGGTGGTGAACAACAGAGAATTGCCATAGCCATAGCCCTGGCCAATGAACCGAAGATTTTACTGGCAGACGAACCAACCGGTTCGGTTGATATACAAACGGCTGATTATATCTTGGATGTATTCCGAGAAGTTAATCGTAGCCTAAATACAACAATTATTATCGTTACTCATGACATTAATCTGTCGAAGAAGGTAAATCGAGTTGTATCCATTCAGGATGGTAAAATCAGCAGTGAGCTTCATGCAAAGAATGATTATCGTCAGAAGATGGACCAAATTGCTGCGTTTGATGATGATACCCATGAAGAGTTCACTATTCTTGATCGAGCAAATCGACTGCAGCTTCCACAGGAGATGTTGGAAAAGCTAGGGGTTCATGACAATAAAGTAAGACTGGAATTCTTAGAAGATAGAATTGTTATCAAACCGGTAGAGGACAAAAAAGAAGCGGTTGGATGATTGTAATAATTGATTCTTGTGTCATAAGAATATCAAAACAGTAACCAGAGGAATGTGTGTGCACATAGAGGTACATACATTTATCTGGTTATTTTATTTTTGGTATAGAGTGGTCGAATCAAAAATATTATAAAAATTTACATATCCTTTAATCTGTGGTAAAATAGCTCCTGTAAATGTTTTGAAAGGAGTACATATACCATATATACTGGTATATCGATGCAGAATGAAAAACAAGCTGAGTAAAAATTTAGAGGTATTAGTAAAGGGTTTTGTCATCGGCTCATCGATGAGTGTTCCTGGGGTTAGCGGAGGAACGATGGCAATCCTATTAGGAATCTATGACAGACTCATAGGTGCAATTAGTAACTTTC
>CAYMLE010000096.1:0-10858 GCA_964391115.1 uncultured Herbinix sp.
TGAATTTGCAAGTAAATTTTATTCCAATTCAAATTGCTTCTAAAACAAACACAATTACCCGGATAATTATATGAAATTTAAACCATATCATTATGTATAATACTCAAATAATGACAATTTACGCCATTCCCACTCCTTATTGCTAACTAATATTGCTCGACATAGGTTTGTATCCTATGGTAATATAGAAATGAAATATAAAGATACAATTGCTATAGAGAAACTAATGACCTTATAGATTAACTTGAAACATATCAGATTTAGAATTTGACCGATAAGGAATTCTAAAACTAGTAGAATTGGAGGTTAAAATGGCACAAAGCTTAAGTAAAAAAGAAAGACAAGCAAGGAAAATGATGAGAAATGCCCTGATAGTACTTTTGTCTGTAATATGTATTATCAGCATACTGGTTATTACAACCAAAGGCGATACAAACGGCGGCTATACCGCAGAGCAAATGGCACACGATCATGATGGAGATGGGATACCGGATCATTAAGATGTAGAGCACCGCACTACATCAGAAATTATTTATTTTGATTAGTAAAATTTTCATCCTTCGTTCAATTTATTCGATAAATAGAAGAGGATGGGTAATGTTCCTATAATGCACTATTAGGAAGACATGGAGCCGAATTTGCAAGTCACAAGCGAACAAACCTGTACGATTGTGGCTAACAAATTCGGCTTTCTGTCTTTCTACGAGTGTGTAAAGGAACATTACCCATCCTCTTCGTCAGTAGCCACTACCTAAATAATCTTTACGCTAATCTCGCAATTTCCTCCAAACGGTCCATAATCGGAAGATGCTGAGTACACAGATCCTCACATTGACCACAGCGAATGCATTCGGCAGCCTTAGAGATGGGGATACCCCAGTGACCCTTCAGACGACCTTCTATCTTGTTACCTAAGAGCTTCTCGTTGTAGGAATCCATATACTTAGGAATATCGATGCCCTGAGGACAGGAGTCACAATAGGAACAGCCAGTACAGAGATTATTTAAGGCGACACCCTTATTCTCGTATTCTGCATAGATCTCTGCTGCCGGTCTTTCAACCAGTCCTTCTACGGAACGGACAGCATCATCCACATGCTCCTTAGTAGTACAGCCAGCCAAAGCCACGGAAATCTCCTTATGGGAAGCAACAAAACGAAGGGCAGCCTGAGGTACATTCAGATCGGTTCCCTCAGCCAGATAGCGGAAGATATCGGGGTTATTCGGAATGAGACCTCCGCCCAGAGGATTCATAACCGTGATACCCATTCCTCGTTTGTGGGCTGCTGCAATTCCGGCCTGACGAAAACGGTAATTTAAAGCATTGTAGCCAATCAGCATTCCTTGGAAAGAATCCGTTTCGATAACCCTCTCTAGGTCATTACCCTGCATATGAGAGGAGAAGGTGATATTTTTAATTAATCCATCCTTCTTGGCCTCTTCAAAAAAGGGATAGAGGATATCATATTGTTTGCGGAAGGATTCCAAATCCAAGAGACACCAGAGATAGTAGAAATCTAGGTAATCCACCTTAAGTCTTTTTAAGGAGTTCTCCAGTCTTTTTCTGAATTCATCAGCAGTACCTTTGCCACCGATGGTTCCCATATTCATCTTAGAGGAAAGATAGAAGCTATCCCGGGGGAGCTGGGAGAGAGCCATACCTGTGATTTCCTCGCTCTTGTCCTGACAGTAGAAGGGAGCACTGTCAAAGAAGTTGATACCCTTCTCATGGGCATAGAGGACAATATCTGCACATTTTTCCAGATTACCTGCGTTGATATCGTCATCATTATAACGCATGGTTCCCATGCCGACTGCGGATACCTTCATAGTTGTGTTGCCATATTGTTTATAATACATAGAAATACCTCCTCGTGAGAATAGCCGATGTTGTAAGATGTTTTGAGATACATGATTGGTGATTTGATTAACAGAAAGTATACCATGTTTTTTGGGTATACTCAATGTAGTATCCTATATTCGGAGCCTCTATCTTTATTTGACTTTTGCTATTAACTTAAGTAAAATGTACTTATTATTCATAAGGTAATGTGTGAAGATTTGATCAGCTCAAAACGAAGCTTAAACTACCTTTTCCTAACAATTATTGTGCTGACCCCTGAATTATGGTGTTTCAGTAGAATGGAGAATTTATGGCAATCAACAAAGCAATTACAGCGACAGGTTACCAATGCAATGCATCCATATCTGAAGCTTAGATATGAGATGTGGGATCATAAGATATCTGGACTGGACCATGAGATACCGGTACGAATTTTCTTTCCTGATGAATGGGGAAGCAATAAGAAGATAATAATCTTTTTTCATGGAGGAGGCTGGGTTATTGGGAATATTGACAGTTATACAACGGTCTGTTCCCATATGGCCAAGCAAACCGGCCAGCTTGTTGTCTCAGTGGATTATCGTCTGGCTCCAGAGCATCCTTTTCCAGCTGCTTCGGAGGATTGCTATACGGTTGCCAGGGAGATTTTTTTGGATTCAACTCTCTTTGATGTGAAACATGAGGATATTACTCTGATGGGGGATAGTGCTGGAGGTAATCTGGCAGCTGTGGTTTCCCTGATGGCTAGAGACCGGGGAGAATTCCTTCCGAGGAAACAAATCCTATTATATCCTTCCACAGCCAATGATCACAGTGAGACCTCACCCTTTGCCTCCGTTCATGAAAATGGTACGGATTATCTTCTTACTACAAAGAGGCTCAATGATTTTATGGATCTATACATCAGTAAGAAAGAAGATTTAGACAACCCATATCTGGCACCTTTATTGGCCAAGGATTTATCAAATCAGCCGAACACCTTGATTATCACTGCGGAATATGATCCGTTGCGGGATGAAGGAGAGGCATACGGCAAGAAGCTAGCCAGTTTTAATAATGCAGTAGAGATCTACCGAATGAAGGATGCTCTGCATGGCTTTATTTCCCTGCCCAAGCATTTTGTTCATGTAAAGCGTAGTTACGAACTAATCAATCGATTTTTATCGAATAATCCATCGAGTTGATATAATAGATTACTTTCTGTGTTACCTACTGCCAGGTATCCAGGAAGGAGGGAGTGTTAATCCATATGACAAGAAGAAAACCGGTTGAGTGGACCCGATTGGATAACGCAGCAAAGATATTTCCTGCCAATAGTAATGAAAAGGATACCAAGGTATTTCGTTTCGTGGCAGAGATGAGGGAAGAGGTAGAACGGGAACATCTTCAGAAAGCATTGGATCATACCTTAGAGCTTTTCCCCTTCTATCGATCCGTACTAAGAAGAGGAGTTTTTTGGTATTATTTTGAAAGTTCCGATTTGAAAGCCGAGGTTGTAGAGGAGCATAAGCTTCCCTGCAGCATGCTGTACCATCAAAACCGTAAAAACCTATTATTTGAAGTGAGCTATTATAAGAAACGAATCAATCTAGAAGTGTTTCATTCCCTTACCGATGGAACCGGTGCCCTGGCATTTTTAAAAACTCTTTTGTTCTATTATATTACGATAAAACATGAAGGAGATTTTGGTGAGAAATTGCCGGATTTAGACTACGACGCCTCGATTTCCCAGAAGATGGATGATAGTTTTGCAAAACACTATACTGGGAATAAGAAGCCAAAACGGGTTCGGCTGACAAAGGCTTATCGTATCATGGGGAGAAGATCGATCGATAACCGTATAAAAATTACCGAAGGGGAGATGTCAGTAAAAGAGGTGATTGAGTTGGCTCGTAGCCATCAGTGTACCCTTACGATTTATCTGACCGCTCTGTTTCTACAAACCATAGCTAAGGAAATGCCTGCCAGGAGCAGAAAATATCCGGTGGTATTATCCGTCCCGGTTAATTTAAGAACTTATTTTCCTTCTGTCACCGCCAGAAACTTCTTCGGGACGATTAACATTCGTTACGATCTCAGTAATACTGCCGATACCTTTGAGGATATCGTTTCGTTTGTAAAGGATAATTTTACACGGGAGTTGACCGAGGAAAAATTACGGGAGCATATGAATCGCCTGACAGCCCTAGAGCACAATGCCTTTATGAGAGTTGTCCCCTTAGGCTTAAAGGATGTAATTCTAAAGTTTGCCAATTATCTTAGTGATCGAGGGATTACAGCTAGCCTATCCAATGTAGGCAAGGTCAATATGCCAGAGGAGCTGGCTCCTTACATTCATATGTTTAATTGCTTTACTAGTGTGAAACGACCTCAGATTGCGATCTGTTCCTTTCAGGATAAGCTTATGGTAAGCTTTGCATCCCCCTTTACTGGAACAGATATTCAAAAGGAGTTCTTTCGAACCTTGGCACAGGAGGGAATCCAGATCACGGTGACCTCTAATGTAAGTAATTTATAGGTGATTGCAAAGTGCATTTTCCTACTTAAATCGTATTATAACAACCGTAGATGGAGGAATATCGAGTGCAACCATGTGAATATTGTAAAGTAAATATCAAGGGAGAGCATACCACCTGTCCTCTTTGCGGAGGAATATTAAAGGGGAATGGGGAGGAAGGCGAGGAAGTATTTCCTTTGATTCCAACCATTTATCAGGAATTTAATATGTTTATTCGAATCATGATTCTAGCTTCCATAGTGGTTGTTGTTGCTAGTGTGGCAATCAATGTAATCTTTACGGAGGATTCCAGATGGTCCTTATTGGTTGCTGCCGGAGTGGCGTGTATGTGGATTAGTCTGTTTTTCATTATTCGGAAGAAAAATAATATCCCAAAGACGATTGTCTGGCAAGTATGTCTAATTAGCATTCTATCGTTCCTATGGGATCGGTCTATGGGTTGGTATGGCTGGTCAATTGAATATGTAATACCCTCAATCTGCGTAGTAGCTATGATTGTTATGGCGATTGGTGCCAAACTTTTGAAAACAGGTGTGAGGGATCTGATCATATACCTTTTGGTCGATGCAGTGTTTGGTTTTGTACCAATTATTTTTATATTATCTGGATGGCTGAGTGTGTTATTTCCATCGGTGATCTGCGTGGCAGTCAGTGCGGTATCCTTATCCGCCTTGATCTTGTTCGAGGGTGATAATATGAAGACAGAATTGGATAAGAGAATGCATATATAGAAAATTCCTGGGAGGATATTGTTATGAGTACATTTGTTTTAAAATTAATCGCAATAATTGCCATGCTTATGGACCACATGGGGGCTATTTTATTTCCTCAGGAAGTAGCATTTCGAATTATCGGAAGAATTGCCTTTCCGATATTTGTGTTCCTTATTGTGGAAGGATTTCATCGCACCAGCAATGTAACGAAATATCTGACAAGACTAGGCATCTTTGCTCTAGTTTCAGAATTGCCCTTTGACTTGGCCTTTTATCGGAGCTATTATAATACAAATGTTCTTACAGATATGAAGCAAGCCTTTGCCAGTACTGAGATGATGAATGAACTGATATATCGCTTTATGAGGCATCAGAATGTATTCTTTACCTTGTTTCTAGGGCTTATGGCAATTTATCTGATTCATCAGGTGGAGATAAAATATCATAAAGAGATCATTTTATCAAATATTATTAATGCTCTTGTTACGATTATCTTCTGCGGCCTGGCTCTGTTTTTAAGAACCGACTATCATATGGCAGGCGTTCTTTTGATCGTAGCATTTTATCTGTTTCGCGGAAACAAGATATTACTTGGAATTGCTATTCTAATCATTACCGGAACATTCTTTGATTATTGGATACAACGATTCGATGTCTTTGCCATAATACCGATTGCTTTCTTTAACGGGAAAAAGGGTAAAGATATAAAGTTTTTATTTTATATCTTTTACCCTGCACATTTAATTATATTATGGTTAATCACATATATAAATTAAAGGTCATAATGGTTTTCCCTTTCTAGGACACGACTGGTAAATGATATCTCGTACCGGGCATCATCCTTCTCATGGGAAGGTTTTTCTGAAAAATAATGTTTTGAATCAAGATCGTTAACACTTCGGGCAGATGGAAAACGATAGTAAGTTTTTCTGGGCGGTTCAAAATACATGCTTATAATCCTCCTTCCAGAGTATCATAAAGTTTGTATGAAGCATTACTTTTATTGTTTGTCAAAGGCTTAATAATATACTAGGTAAAAGATTGAATTGCAAATATTTTACATTTTATTGTTATATATAATCATGATTTGTATGACATTGAGTTTAGATAGGATGTCATCTGGGGAGAGAGATATGATTTCTTTAAAGATTACTGAAGTTAAGCAATTTATGGCGAAGCTTCTGGCAAATGTTGTTTTTGATACCTTTTGTATGAAAGAAATGGATATACAGACCATTACAAATTTTCATGCTTCTGGCCAGTTTAATGAGGACTTTTTTACGAAGGAGGAATTGGAAGAACGGGAGGGGCAACGGGTAGTTCTTTGGAGTGATGTCAAAGGCATTGCATTTTCTATGATTAAGGGAAACAAAACACCACTTTCCCTAAAGGTTGTATTCCAGCTTCCGAAGGATCGTACAGAGGAATTGATTCACAGTCTTTCCGGTAAGCTTCAGCTGGAGGATGTGGGTGGTTTATTTTTAAATATCCGCTTTGATAAAGGGGAACTTCGTGTGATCACGGGTACCGCAATTAAAACCTTTACTCTGGATAAAACCCTGGAGCAGGAATGGGATATATGGGTTCGGGAGTTCCTTAAGCAGCAGGGATTAACCTACGAAGAGGAATAGGTATAAGAAGGAGCATCGTGGATTATATAATATGAATAGGGTGAATACCTTGGAATTGTTAGCACTCTTTGTTAAAGAGTGCTAGTTTTGTCTTGACATTTATTTTTTCAGGTATTATTATATCTAATAGAACGATTTGTCTACTTTTAAAATTAAATATAAACCAACAGGAAAGGAGGATTATCAGGTATTTTATGCAGTTACCTGGTAAATAAAAGAATGAGTACAAAAAAAGGCAGTTTATCTATCAATTCGGAGAATATATTTCCGATTATAAAGAAATGGCTATATTCGGATCATGATATTTTTATCCGTGAGCTGATTTCCAATGGCAGTGACGCCATTACCAAGCTGAAGAAGCTTGATGTTATGGGAGAGGTTAATCTTCCTGAGGATAATCATTTTAAATTAACTGTAACCTTTAATCCGGAGGAGAAGACCCTTACCTTTAGTGATAATGGTATTGGTATGACCGATGAGGAAGTACAGGAGTATATCAACCAGATTGCATTTTCAGGAGCAAAGAAGTTCCTAGAGCAGTATAAGGATAAAACCAGTGAGGATCAGATTATCGGCCACTTTGGTCTTGGTTTCTACTCTGCTTTCATGGTAGCGACTAAGGTTACCATCGATACGCTGTCCTGGCAGGCGGATGCGAAGCCAGTACATTGGGAATCAGAGGGTGGAACTGAGTTTGAGATGGGAGAAGGTTCTAAGACGGACCGAGGCACTGACATTACTCTCTACTTAAATGATGAAAGCTATGAATTCTCTAATGAATATCGCCTTAATGAAGTATTGAAGAAATACTGTTCCTTCATGCCGGTGGAGATCTATGTTAAGAATGCAAATGAACCGGAAGAGGAAGAAAAAGAGGCCGATCAGGTTATCGATGCAACCGTGGATGAAGAGGGTAATGCCTCCGAAGAAATGAAGACTTCTGAGGATACAAAGGAAGC
This sequence comes from uncultured Herbinix sp., assembly GCA_964391115.1. GTDB lineage: Bacteria > Bacillota > Clostridia > Lachnospirales > Lachnospiraceae > Mobilitalea. The sequence goes on from CAYMLE010000096.1 coordinate 7,665, forward strand.
AGAGGATACAAAAGAGTCTAAAAAGCCTCAGCCGATTAATAATCCCCATCCTCTGTGGGCAAAACATCCGAATGATTGTACCGAAGAGGAATACAAGGAGTTTTACCGGAATGTATTCAATGATTATAAGGAGCCTCTCTTCTGGATCCACCTGAATATGGACTATCCCTTTAACCTGAAGGGAATCCTTTATTTCCCTAAGATTAATACCGAATATGACTCCTTAGAAGGAGTTATTAAATTATATAGTAACCAGGTGTTTATTGCAGACAACATCAAGGAAGTAATCCCAGAATTCTTGATGCTTCTAAAGGGTGTGATTGATTGTCCGGATCTTCCTCTGAATGTATCCAGAAGTGCGCTACAAAACGATGGTTTCGTTAAGAAAATCTCTGATTATATCACCAAGAAAGTGGCTGATAAGCTGAGTGGAATGTTCAAGGTGGAGAGAGAGAGCTATGAAAAATTCTGGGATGATATCAGTCCATTTATCAAATTTGGTTGCTTAAAGGATGAGAAGTTCAGAGATAAGATGATGGATTCTATTATCTTTAAGAACCTGGAGGGCAAATACATTACGCTGGAAGCCTATATGGAAGCGGCCAATAGTAAAAATGCAGACGCAAAGGAAGCCACTGAAGATAAGGAAAAAGCAGATGCTGATTCTTCTCATGAAGACCATGAACATCATCACCAGGATGGTGAAGAGTGTGATTGTGGCCATGATCATGACCAGGACGATGAGGATGAGGCGAAAGACGATAAGACGGTTGTCTATTATGTAACGGATGAGAAGCAGCAGAGCCAGTATGTCAATATGTTTAAGGAAGCTGCGATGGATGCACTGATTCTGACTCATAACATTGATCAACCATTTGTTACTCAGTTAGAAAACCATAATCAGAAGGTAGCCTTCCAGAGAATCGACGCTGACATAACTGACAGTTTCCGCGAGGAAACAAAGAAGAAGGATAAGAAGGTCTTAAAGAACAATACGGAAGCAATGACAAAGTTGTTCCAAAAGGTTCTTAGCAAGGAAAAGCTGGAAGTTAAGGTGGAGAAGCTAAAGAATGAGAAAGTATCCTCCATGATTACCCTGTCCGAGGAAGGCCGTCGCATGCAGGATATGATGCGTATGTATAACATGCAGGGAATGGATGCAGGTATGTTTGGCGCTGGTGAAACTTTGGTGCTTAATGCCAATCACAAGCTGGTTCAATATGTCATCACCAATGAGAAATCAGAGCATACACCGATGATATGTGAGCAACTATATGATCTTGCAATGTTAAGTCATAAGCCTCTGGAACCGGAAGCTATGACGAAATTCATCCAGAGAAGCAATGATATCATGATGGCCTTGGCGCAGTAGTGAGTATGAATGCTTCGAGTGTCGATATGATAGATGTTGATACAAGGATGTGAAATAAGTATTAATTGATATAGTGTAAGGTTATAATATAATAGGATTCTGAAGATGAATAGAAGGTTTCTGAAGCAGAATAGTAGGATTCTGAAGAAGAATAGAAGGCTTTTGAAGAAGAAAGAAGGTTTCTGAAGAAGAATAGAAGGTTTTTCTGTGGAACTATAGTAGGATCTGAAGAAGAATTAGTAATTAGTAAGAGTTTCGAGCTAAGTAGATTTCATAATGTCTATTTAAAAAACCTGCGGTTTGACGGGTGAAACGGAAATAAATTTCTGTTTCGTCAGTCTTAAACCGCAGGTTTTTTTATTGTAGGAGATATTATACATAAACTTGATGATCTAAGACCATAAAAAGATAAAAACGGTATCTTCTCTATCTGACATAGCTTACGTGGGAACTTGAATTTTTGTATTATGACGTGAAACAATGATAGGTAGGGTTATATTTGAAGTAAGATATGGGAATTATATGAAGGATAATTATGTTTAAATTCAAATATTTTTATTAAATTTTTAAGAAGTTATTGCAAAAACATGTGTATATGCTATTATATATAGTAATCAAAACTATATTTCATAGTTAAGGGATGGATATGACATGGTTTGGATACAATATAAGTAAAATATATACTAACATATACATAGAACATATACAGAGATAATATTTATGGAGGAATAAGATGGCGTATAAAATTATTGGAGACAGCTGTACAGATTTACCGTTGGAGTTAAAAAAAGATGAGCATTTTAAACTAGTGCCTCTCACATTAATTGTTGATGATGTTCCTATTCGAGATGATGAGAGCTTTGATCAAAAGGATTTTTTAAGAAGGGTAAAAGAGAGCCCCAATAGTCCGAAGTCCGCTTGCCCTTCCCCAGAGGACTACATGAAAGAATTCGATTATGATGGAGATATCTATGTTATAACTCTGTCATCGAATCTGAGCGGATCCTATAATAGTGCTGAGCTAGCTAAGAAATTATATCTTGAAGAGCATCCGGATAAGAAAATTGAAATCATAGATTCCCGGTCGGCCTCAGTGGCACAGACCCTAATTGCGATGAAAATTCGAGAATTGAAACTAGCAGGGCACATGTTTGAAACAGTGGTTGATAAGATCCATACCTTCCGTGATGATTTGAAAACAAAGTTTGTTTTGGAAAGTCTAGAGACACTGAGAAAGAATGGTCGTCTTACTAATCTGCAGGCCATTATAGCGAGTGCATTGAACATTAAGCCAGTTATGGGTGCAACGCCAGAGGGAACGATCTGCAAGTTGGATCAAGCAAGAGGAATTAAGAAGGCTTTAATGGCGATGGTGAAGATAATTGAAAAAGATGTAACCAGTCCACAGGAAAAAATATTAGCTATATCTCACTGTAATAACTACGAGAGAGCACTGTTCTTCAAGAATGAAGTAATGAGTCGAATTCCCTTTAAGGATTCTCTTATTGTAGGTACTGCTGGAGTTAGCTCCTTATACGCCAACGAGGGTGGTATTATTACTGCATATTAGGATTGATGTTTATAATTTAAGATTGAGCCAACCCCGATTATCCTCGTCGATTTAATGAAAATGAATACAAAATCATAGTGCAAAACATAAAATAACAGTTGACTTTTTTATGCTTTTGATAGATAATAACTAATGCGGTGTTCGTGAAGTACAAGTAATTATTATGAGGTTCCTTTTCTTCCAACACAATATTAGTGCGAGGCGTGGCTCAGTTTGGTAGAGCGCTGCGTTCGGGACGCAGAGGCCGTGGGT
>CAYMLE010000097.1:0-2042 GCA_964391115.1 uncultured Herbinix sp.
TTGTAAATACAGAGGTTGAGGGCGCTTTTTACTCTTCTTTGCTGCAAAACTCAAGATATATTGATTGTGCAATTTTAATCAGTTCATCTATAGGTAACTTACTCCAGATACTGAATGTATATCCTTCCATATCCCAGATAACCCCATTTTCAAAATCATCCTTAGTTGCCTTTGCGATATATGCCTCATGTCCATTAATGGTTTCACTTTCTAATAAATGATTTTCATTATCAACGGAGATGTTAGTATTGTTTCCTTCGGGCCTGTATGAAAGATAAATCGTATTGTCTGAGTCATTAACATATTCTAAATTTGTTGTCTTTCCTAGTTTTTCAACCAAATTTTCATAATATCCTTGCGGTAGATACTCAGGTTGCCATTCTTTCTTTTCACCTGTAACAGAAGCCTCGCCTTGGAAGATGAACGTGGTAAATTTATCGTACCATTCTACAACCGTATTTTTAACAGCTGCTCTGACTTCAGGACTAAAGAACAGCACGCCAAAGAACAGGGTTGTAGCTAAAGCTAATACTGCAGCTGCACGCTTACTATAGCTTAATAGTTTTTTCAAAAAATCCTTTCGCTGCTCTCTAACGAACAATCTTTTCACTCGAAGTTCAAACTCTGGCGAAAACGATAATATCTCCATCAAATTTTCCTTTGGTGGAATCGAATCGATTTCCTCATTATAGTCATCTATAATGGCTTGGCGAAACAACGCTTCAAATACGGAGTCATCCATCTGTTTTGTCTTCATTTTTCCTCACTTCTCTTCTTATTTCCTATATCATTAAAGACCTCAGTTTCTAAAAGTTTTCTTACTTTTTCTTTGGCTCTTTGTATCCTCGTATCGACATGCTTCGGCGTCATATTCAGTTTCTCTCCGATTTCCTTGTATGACATACTCAAAACATATTTCATTATGAGTACCTGTCTGCTGATTTCATCAATATTTGCCATATGCTTTCGAATAGTGGCATATTCAGATGAAATAATGACCTGTTCCTCTATTGGTTTCTCTTTCGATTCAAGAAATATCTCCAACTCATCCATAGGAATGCCTGCATAAGGCTTTTCTTTTCTTAACAAATCAATACATTTATTCCTTACTATAATAACGGATGAAAAGCGTAAATCCCTACTGTCCAAATAAAAATATTTTTCTTTTTCTTTTATTATAGATAAAAAGGCACTATGTACCGCATCCTCGGCCATAGTATGATTCCCTGTGATCTTCATAGCATACATAAGGAGAGCATGTTTATGTTCTTCATAAATATCCGCTATTTTTTTACGTTCCTGCTCTGTTTCTAACATGGTAATATAAAAAGCTAACACTCTATTTCTCCCCCTTCTGAACAAATAATTATGAAAGAATTAAAAAGAATAAATCATTTTACTTATTATATCGTCCATTTATGGTAAATACTAGAGATTTTTAAGTTGAGTAAGTATTGGAGTATCACCTCAAACTTCTCACAGAACCGTACGTGAAATATGGCTCTTATCATTCAACAATTCGAATATATAACATTCCAATGAGCAAAAAGTTTTGGCTCTCGCTTTTCAAAGTGCAGAGCCGCCTTTCTGCTCTACGTCTTCTTCCACGAAAGGAAACACAAAGGAGATATTTACACAAAAAAGAAAAATGTTAACTAAATCACCATATAAAATGATTAAAACCACAAAAACCAAGCAAAATAACTCGCTCACATAATTCAGGTTCTAGTCCGCTTAATGTGGGTAGGGGTTCAAGTCCCCTCAACTGCACTTAATGAAAAATGGCTATCAGCGTAAGTTGATAGTCATTTTTTATTTAGTAAAGTGGGACTTGAACCCCTTGGGCAACGTCCCCTCAACTGCACTTAATGAAAAAAGGCTTCCAGAGTTTTAGTAAACTTTGGAAGTCTTATTTTATTGCTTGGGAATGCAACCAACCGTAATATAATTTACAGCGAAGGAGGTACCTCTTTCACGTATACATCATTTCCATTGCTATATTAAGATATCTATGAAGATAGATTTATACCCCAAAGGAGATA
>CAYMLE010000097.1:2142-7228 GCA_964391115.1 uncultured Herbinix sp.
TTCCATTGCTATATTAAGATATCTATGAAGATAGATTTATACCCCAAAGGAGATACCTATTTTTTTAGCCGCTGTAACAAGCTCACCATTAGGATCAACATAATTATCTTTTCCGATAACATCTTCTAATTTTACATAAGATATCTCGCTGTTTCTTAAGCGAACCATATTACCATATAAACCTTTATGAATAAGCTCAGCTGCAGCAATTCCATATCTTGTTGATAAGATTCTGTCATAAGTAGATGTATTACCACCTCTTTGAATATGACCTAATGTAGTTGCTCTAACCTCATGTCCTGTTATAAGCTTTTCTAAGTCGTTTGCTAGTTTATTACCAATCCCGCCTAGTCTGATTGGATCTGGACTATCACTAACAACCTTGCTTACTACAACCTCGCCATCCTTAGGTTTTGAACCTTCTGCCACTACGATAATACTAAACGGATTGCCATGGGCTTGCCTATCTTTAATCTTATCCACTATCTTATTAATATCGTATGGAATCTCAGGAATTAAGATAACATCTGCGGAACCAGCGATACCCGAATGAAGAGCAATCCATCCAGCATTACGTCCCATAACTTCACAAACCATAATTCTATGATGTGATTCTGCGGTGGTGTGTAATCGATCCAATGCATCCGTTGCTACTTCAATCGCTGAATTAAATCCGAAGGTGACATCCGTTGCCGCCAAATCATTATCAATGGTTTTTGGTACACCAATCACGTTGACACCTTTTCTAGAAAAGTCTCTTGCACTGGTAAGTGTGCCATCTCCACCAACAACAACTAAAGCATCCACACCTTCACGTCTCATATTTTCGACTGCAACATCGGAAACATCTTTTTTAACCATTAATCCATCTTCTTCAACTTGATAATCAAATAGATTATCTTTGTTGGAGCTGTATAATATAGTACCACCTCTGTGAAGTATTCCTGATGTAGACTCCAAAGTTAATGGCACGAAATCATTATTGTACAGACCTCTATATCCATATCTATAACCAATTACTTCATACCCATACTGAAGAATCGCAGTTCTTGTGACAGCTCTTATTACCCCATTTAGTCCAGGACAGTCTCCTCCCCCCGTAAGCAGTGCTATCTTTTTAATTCCTTCTTTCATTTATTAATGCCTCCTTAGTTATGTTTACTTCTAGCACCCTTGACAAGGATATGCCAGTCCGTTACGAGTATTATACTTTATATTATCTCTGATATAAAGCTTTTAATAATTGATTATGAAAATATTTTATGCAAGCAACAAATAGAGATACTCCAAGGCTTATTGGAACCCTCACTCCCCAATCTCATAACCGTCTTAAAGAACCCTTTTTGTATTATGCACCGCAATATATGGTATAATAATCCTAACACATTCCTGAGATGGTTTACAAATAAATCTCTTTTCCAACCGTTTCTATAATTCATTAGAATATATATCAAAGAGGTGAAATCCATGCTATTAGGCACATTTATTGTTCCCCATCCTCCCCTAATCATTCCTGAGATCGGTAAAGGCGAGGAAAATAAAATTCAAAAAACCATTGATAGTTATCATGAGGTAGCGAAAAAAATTGCAGCCTTAAAGCCAGACACCATTATACTAACCACCCCTCATTCTATTATGTATTCCGATTACTTTCATATATCTCCCGGCAAGTCTGCACGAGGAGATCTCGGAAGATTCGGAGCTGGAAATGTGTCCTTTCAGACCGCCTATGATGAAGAATTTACAGAAGCCCTAGAAGATCTCGCAGAGCGAAATGGTATAGAAGCTGGGACTCTAGGCGAGAAGGATCCTTCCTTAGATCACGGAACCATGGTGCCTATGCATTTTATCAATCAGTATTATATCGATTATCAATTCGTTAGAATCGGCTTATCCGGTTTGCCTATATTGGATCATTACCGTCTTGGTAAATGTATCACAAACACAGCCGAGAAACTTAACCGAAAGGTAGTCATCGTGGCAAGCGGTGATTTATCCCATAAGCTTAAGGAGGAGGGTCCTTATGGCTTTGCAAAAGAGGGTGTTCAATTTGATCGTGAGATAATCGAGGCGATGAAGACGGCTAATTTCATGTCTTTCATGGAGTTTCATCCTGACTTTTGTGAGGCTGCTGCCGAATGTGGACTACGGTCCTTTGTTATCATGGCCGGTGCTTTGGACGGAAAAGCAGTCACCTCCAATTTCCTATCCTATGAAGGAATCTTTGGTGTCGGTTACGCACTGTGTGGATATCAAATCACTGGTACCGATGAGGACCGACACTTTGATGTTATCTTTAATGAGAAGCAAAGACAACTAGCAAAAGAGCTTCAGAAGAATGAGGATGCTTATGTCCATCTTGCCAGACTTTCCTTAGAAGCCTATGTCACAACCGGTAAATACCTTAAACTACCCGAGGATCTGCTGGAGGAAATGAAAACGAAAAAGGCTGGTGTGTTCGTCTCTCTAAAAAAACACGGCAGCTTACGGGGCTGTATCGGTACGATTTCTCCTGTTACTGCAAGCATCGCTAAGGAAATTATAAGAAATGCAGTTAGTGCCGCCGTTGAGGATCCCCGGTTCCCACCTGTCACAGAGGACGAACTGGAGGAATTGGTTTACAGCGTCGATGTTCTGGGTGAACCAGAGCCAATCGACTCTATGAACGAATTAGATGTCGTACGTTATGGTGTAATCGTATCAGCCGGGCGAAAAAGAGGATTGCTTCTTCCTAATCTAGAAGGTGTCGATACGGTAGAAAAGCAGGTCGAGATTGCAAGAAAAAAAGCTGGTATTTATGATAATGAAGAGTTTACCCTGGAACGCTTTGAGGTGGTTAGGCATAAATAACAGGAAACCGTGTTTTCCCCTCCATAAATGTATACAGTTTCTTAAGATCACAAAGCAATAGCGAAGCAGTCGAAACTACTTCGCTATAAAATCTAACTTATTGGGGTCACATCATACAAATCGATCGCCCTTTTTTTACTAATATTTTCGTAGTTCGTCCTCTCCCTCATCTTCCAGCTTTTCGATACTTTTTATCACAACCTCGTAGCTATATGTATCATTTACCTTGACACTAACTTTCTCGGATACATGACAGTGAAGTATCGCCTTTCCCAGAGGAGAATCAATTCCAATCCTTCCCTTCAATGAGTTTGATCTGACTGTAGTCACGATTTTTACCGTCTCTTCTTCATTATCCTCCGGATAAAATAAGGTAACTCGGTCATTGATTCCTACCTCATCTTCCTTCGATTCATCCGAAATAATTCGAGCAGTTTTTATCATTCGTTCCAGATACCGGATGCGGCTTTCATTTTGATTTTTGAACTGTTTTGCTGCCTTATATTCAAAGTTCTCACTCAAATCACCATGTGCTCTTGCCTCTTTTACATCCTCTAGAGCTTCTTTCCTGATAACAATCTTTCTATGTTCTATTTCTTCCTTCATTCGATCAATATCTTTAAGCGTTATTTTATCGTACATGATCCGTCTCCTTTAATTTCACTGTTTGAACTAAGGAATTTTTCTTACAATATGAATCCACATACTTCTAATCAAATGCACCTCAAAGGTCAGGATGAGCCTGACACTTGAAGGTGCATTGAATGGGGTAATATTCTATTTATGATGTTTTATTAATTTATGTCCAGAATTCTACTGCAGAAATTCAAACATCCCTTCATTACCTGCATAAGGTATAAATATATCAACAAACCCCCTTGCATAGCTTCCAAGGTCATATGGGTAAAAGAAGATATTAATACCATCCTTCATAATATAATAGTTCATATCGTAAAAATTGGTTGAGTATCTTTGAACTGTTTCCGGAGCATCCGGCCAGTATTCCTCTGGAGTTTCTTCAAACATCCTCTGAAACTCTTCTGTTACATATGTTCCAAATATCGTTTCATCTGTTGCGATCAAATCACTCAGAGATAATGTCGTACCACTAGCTAGGTCAAAGGTATATACATCTCTGACAGGAAATCCATGAGCTCCCCCAGTATATATATATCCGTCCATCATGAAACTAAGTACTCCATTATCATTATACTGTACCGAGTATGTAATCTCGTAGGAGTATGGATAAAAAAATTCTTCAGAGGCATATAACCGGGCATCCTCCGCTAATTCTTCGCTGGAAGCGATATAACTCTCTTTCAATCTGTCTAGCTCTTGGTTAATCCATGTATATGCCGGATTATCCCCTTCAAGTACAGGTATTTCTATGGAAACAGTCATAAAGTCCTTATCCTGTTCATTATAGATCTGTTCATATTTAGTGGATGTAATAGTGGCTACACTAACTACCATCTCTTGTACTTCCTTATAGTAAGTTAACATATCCGTCAGAGCCTGATCTTCGGGTATCACTGCAAGCCCTTGCTCAATAGCATAGATAGCATTTTCATAATCATAGTCGTAGGCATAGCTTTCGGCATCCCATAAAGCCTGATCTCTGATGTCATTCATTTTTTCTTCTTTTTGCCTGTCAGCTTCCTCTTGCTCGATTTGCTCTATATCTTTTGCAGCGAGCTTATAATATTTATCATCTTCTTTAAGCACTAAACTGTATTTTTCTAGAGCATATCCATAATCCCCTAGCTCATAATACGCTTTTGCTTCCTTGTAATCTTCTCTGGAGGTGTTGATGCGGTTGATATATTGAGCAATTTCCTTAACTAATTTATCGATTTTCTTAATATCATACTCTTCCAGATTATATATCTGATCTAAAGCAGTATTATAGTCTAACTTCTCCGATGAATAATCTTCTTTGATTTGCTCGGCTCTTACCTTTAAGCCTTCGAAAACTTTATCATCAAAAGCTTCCTTCTTGCCACTGTATTTCTCATAAACATCAATCGATTCATCATATTCCCCATCGTCAAGATATGCCATCACATGATCTGCCTGTTTCATAATATGATTTTGATACATATAATAGCCCACACCGGCACCTGCCAAAAGTACTACTGCGCAAGCTACAGCAACAATGACTATTTTTTTCTTGCCTTTCTTTGTAGGCAATTCTTCACTTATCGACGGATCAACTGGATTGTGTGAATCGGAAACC
>CAYMLE010000097.1:7328-10848 GCA_964391115.1 uncultured Herbinix sp.
ATTATGATACTTAATTACGATTCTCAGATTGGTATCTTCTTACGAAGACCAAACCGATTTATTGCACATATAGAACTTAATGGTACCGAAGTGATATGCCATGTTCCAAATACCGGGCGGTTAAGGGAGCTGTTGATCCCAGGGGTTCCTGTCTTAATATCCCACCACCCTTCTGACACCCGGAAGACTCAGTACGAGCTACGTATGGTGATAAAAGATGGTAACTGGATTTCAATTGATTCACAATTACCGAATACCCTTGCGAAAGAAGCCATAGCAAATGATGTGATTCAAGAATTGGCTGGATATAACGAGATAAGAAGAGAGGTTGTTTATGAGAATAGTCGATTTGATCTTCAGCTTCGCGGTGATAGCACCCCCTGTTTTGTTGAGGTAAAGGGAGTTACCCTAGAGCGGGAGGGTTGGAGCTATTTTCCCGATGCCCCTACGGAACGTGGAAGAAAGCATATCGATGAATTAATCCATGCCGTTCATCATGGTTATCGGGGCGTTCTATTGTTTGTTGTACAGATAGAAGATGCCAAAGGCTTCTCCCCAAATAAAATCACTGATCCAGGCTTTGCCGAAAAGGTAAATGCTGCCCATGATGCCGGTGTAGAACTTTTAGCATACCGTTGCCACGTTTCTCCAGAGGAAGTTAGGATTATTGATCGGATACCAATCATTTTATAATATAGGAAGCACAAAAACAAATTAAGGCATTGCTGAACCTATAAAAACTCTATTAATGATAAGTTCCTTCCCTCTATTCCAGACACTGAGCCAGCTCTTCCTTCATAAGGATCTTAAAGCTATGTCCATAAAAATCAATCAAACCCTCATCCTTCATCCTAGTTAACTCCCTACACATGGAGGTTCTAGACACATTCAGATAGTCTGCCAGTTCTGTACGGTTGGGCATAATCAGGAAGGTATTGCTTCCCCGTTCCATGGCCTCTCGGATAAGAAAGCTCGCTATCTTCTCTCTCATCCCCTTCAAGGTCAGAAGCTCCAGCTTTCGATTGAGATTCACATTCTTCTCTCCTAGAATCACCATCATGTTCTGAATTAATTCAATATGGAAAGAGCAGCTATTACCACAGGACTTAATGATCCGTTCATAAGGTATAAATAAAACTTTCGAATCCTTCATGACCCGAACGGTTACAGGAGATATCCGACTGGTTTTACATACAATTCCCTCAGCAAATAGCTGGGAGGGCTCTATAAATGCTACGATATGCTTATCTCCTGCCAGGTTTTCCTTCATTACCTCAACTCTTCCCTCCAGTACAATGCCCACGTTATTGACTTCATCACCAGAAAGGAATACATACTCTTCTTCTCTGTAACTCTTCACCTTGGACCCAAGGCATAACAGCAGATGTCCAAACTCTATCTCTTCTATTTTAGAAAACAATGCACATTTTTTTAAAACGGGAAAGTAATTCTCCATTTCTATCCTCCTAATATCGACATCCTATATCGCTCCATTATTGGCTTAGAATTCTTCTTTACTTACTACGACTAATAAATCGTGTATTTCATTCATTATATTGAGACAACCATAATAAAATTTGATTTTAATCACATTTCATATTTCCAAATATTTTGTAGCCACAGCTACACTTTTTTCTTTTTATTTGTATTATACTCACCATATCAAATGAATGTCAATAAAAAATATAAATGCGAAGAGATATAAAAAAGGAGAATATAACGATGGAAAATTTAATGTTTTGTTATCAGTGTCAAGAGACCGCTGGCTGTACTGGCTGCACCAAATTTGGTGTCTGTGGAAAATCCCCCGATTTAGCCAAAATACAGGATTTATTAATCTATGTAACCAAAGGCCTTAGCGCTGTAACAACCGCTCTGAGAAAGCAGGGAGAAGAAATCTCTCCCGTGGTTAACCACTATGTTACCATTAATTTATTTACTACGATTACGAATGCTAACTTTGATGATGAGATTTTCTATAAGAGAGTATTTGAAACCCTTGCCCTTAAAAATGGTTTATTAAATAAAGTAACCGATAAGAATTCCTTACCGGAAGCAGCTCTTTGGGATGCTGTTACCCGAGATGAATTAGATAAAAAGTCTTCAACCGTTGGTGTCTTAACCACGGAGGATGAGGATGTAAGAAGCTTAAGAGAGCTGATTACATACGGACTTAAAGGCTTGGCTGCTTATATGAAGCATGCCAATGAATTAAACTATGACAACGAAGAAGTTAGTGCGTTCATGCAGAAAGCGTTGAATGCAACCTTAGATGATACCTTAAGCGTAAATGATTTAATTGCACTCACCTTAGAAACCGGTAAGGTTGGTGTAGACGGTATGGCACTCTTAGATGCTGCTAACACCGGTACCTATGGTAATCCTGAGATCACTAAGGTTAATATCGGTGTAGGCAACCGTCCTGGTATCCTAATCTCCGGTCATGATCTAAAGGATTTGGAACAGCTGTTAGAGCAGACCGAAGGAACTGGAATAGATATCTATACTCACTCCGAGATGCTTCCCGCTCACTACTACCCTGCATTTAAGAAGTATACACATTTTGTAGGCAACTATGGTAATGCTTGGTGGAAGCAGAAGGAAGAGTTCGAAGCGTTTAACGGACCAATCCTGATGACCACGAACTGTGTAGTTCCTCCGGCAGCTTCCTACAAGGATAGACTCTTTACCACCGGCGCAACTGGAATCACTGGCTGTACCCATTTCGAGAAAGATGAGAATGGTCGTAAGGACTTCTCCGAGATTATCGAACTGGCTAAAACTTGCGCAGCTCCTAAGGAACTGGAAAAGGGTGAAATTATTGGTGGCTTTGCCCACAACCAGGTCTTTGCACTTGCTGATACTGTAGTAGAAGCTGTTAAATCCGGTGCTATCCGTAAGTTCTTTGTAATGGCAGGTTGCGACGGACGTCAGAAGTCCAGAAACTACTACACAGACTTTGCAAATGCTCTTCCAAAGGATACGGTTATCTTAACTGCTGGTTGTGCAAAATATAAATACAACAAGCTGAATTTAGGTGATATCAATGGAATTCCGAGAGTTCTAGATGCTGGTCAGTGTAACGACTCTTACTCTCTAGCCTTGATTGCCCTCAAGCTTAAGGAAGTATTTGAGCTTCAGGATATCAACGAGCTTCCGATTGCCTACAACATTGCTTGGTACGAGCAGAAAGCGGTTATTGTTCTACTTTCCCTCCTGCACTTAGGTGTGAAGAAGATCCACTTAGGACCTACACTTCCTGCATTCCTTTCCCCGAATGTAGCTAAGGTACTGGTAGAAAACTTCGGCATTGCTGGCATCGGAACCGTAGAAGACGACCTCAAATTATTCTTAGATTAATTTGTTAAATTGCCCCCCAAACCCCCATTTATTATAGATTTAATTTATTACAAAACCCCCTAAGTTATAAATGGGGGTTTTGTAGTAAATACTATCAACGATTAAAGAGAGGATATAAATTATGAGTGCATTTTTAGGACCAATCCATCACTGGTTATAT
>CAYMLE010000098.1:0-10775 GCA_964391115.1 uncultured Herbinix sp.
TCCACCCCAACCATTTACAAAGAGCCCTATTAAGAAAGGAACTATATGACAGAGCATAAAAAGGGTATGGTTCCTAAGAACCATACCCTTTAAACTAACCTTATTGGTTTTATTTTATAATTACTTCTTCTGAAGAGTTAAACCAACATTTACAGTATGAATTAAGTATACAGCATCATTAGTTGCATCTGATCCCTTAATTACCTGTCTAACCTTTACAGATTTAACAGCTATGGAGTCAGGTGTACCAACAGCTTCTACTTCTACAACTGCTACATCACTTCCATCAACCTTGAAGTCAAATGCATCTTCAACGTTTTTGATTAATGCTGAGCTAGTCTTGTTAGCAATATCAGCTGAAGTTAATGCTGTAGATAATACTTGATTCTCTACCTTAGCAAGAACAGCCTTTGCCTGACCATCAGTAGTGGTAAAGTATACAGTATCAAGAGCTTTTGTACCCTCGAATGCAGATACCTTGAAGCTACCAACAGGAGCCTTCAGGATTGCGCTTCCGCTAATACCAGCAACTGAACCAGTCTTAACAACTGTATAGCTTCCGGTAGCAATGCTGTCTATTGTAACAAAGTTACCTGAAGCATCCCAAGGAGCTTCAACCTTAACAGTGTAAGTGCCACCTAAAGTCTCATCAGTTACTTTAACGCCATTAGCAGAATATCCAAATAAGTTGATCTGAACATTAATAGGTAAACCAGTCCAAGAAGCAACATTCATATCAGCAGCAGTTGTGCTTATAGCAAGCTTATGATAAGCTACTGTAGCACTGCTAGGCTCTAATACGGTAATAGTTACTACTCTTACGATATCTTTAACGGTAATCTTATATACATAAGTTCCCTTGTCTACGCCAAAAGCATCAAAGATAACTTCAGCCTTAGCATTTGCAGTCTGGTTAAATACTTGAGAATTACCAGCACCAAGAGCAATTAAATTATCAGGAGAGAATGTTCCATCGGAAAGAAGAGGAGCAGAAACTCTTTCAATCTTATAGCTATCGAAGTTGTAATCTCTTCCTAACTGATCCTTCAGTGCAAGTTCAATTTTCTTAGTATCATGGAATGCTACTGTGTTAGATAAAGAGAACTCATATGCACTTAAAGTAAAGTTAGAAGCTGCCTTCTTAGCGGTGATAGAAATGGATACTGTAGCAACCGGAGTCTTAGTGCTGCCTGTGCCGTAGCTAACTACTACAACTGCAACGCCTTCTTTAACCGGATGTAAAGCACCAGTAGTCTTATCAACGATTAATACGCTTTCATCATTTGACTTAAATTCGAAGTCACCAGCATTTGCATTGCTGTCTACGCTAGCTGTAGTAGTACCAGTTAAAGTATTCAGTTTAACAAATAATCTGTTACCATAATCATCAGCTGCAAGCTGTTGCTTAACATCACCGAAGTTAGGACTGGATGCTACGATAGTCCAAGCATTTAAGCCAGTAACATTTGTTGCATCAGCATCAACACCAATGATAACACCAGCAGCAGTTACATTACCTTCTTCAACACCAGTAGTGGTGTTATACTTGTAGGTATGGTAAGTTGCTGTAATGGCAGTTGTAACACCTTTACCGAAGATAAGAACTTTCTTAGAACCTTCGTTAAAGAATGTCTGAGCCTCACCAGCAGACTTCATAGTTACTCTTGTTAAAAGAATGTCTGTTGTGATATCAACACCATCTTTGTTGAATAACTTAACTTCAACAGCTTTTTCTACATTTACAACAGCAGTAGTTGTAGTAACCTGCATGGATGCTACATCTTCAGCGTTGGTAGTAGCTGCTACGAAGGATTTACCTTCCATACCAGTGTAATCTACAACATAGGTAGCACCAGCTGTGAAAGGAATGTATAAATCTACAGTAGCTACTTTTTTAGCATCATCCAAGGTAACCTTAGCAACGGTCTGCTTAATCTTGGTTGTTCCAACCATCTGGTAAACGGAGATGTTCTTATCAACATCAACCATAGCGGAGTCAAATGATACGTTTACAGTATCTTTGTCAACCTGCTTAGCATCTACCATAGTAGCGCTTACATTGAACTCATAAGAGTCAGTAGCTAAAACTAATCCAGCATTTGCAACTGAATCTGCTTTCCAAGCGTTGTACTTTGCTTTGGACTGGAAAGAGTTAGCAGTTACTGTGTACTTGCCAGCCTTAGTAGCTACGAATACACCGTTGTCAGCGATTGTAGCGCCTTCAGAAGGCTCAACAACCCATCTGGTAACAGAAGATGTCTTCTTTGTGCTATTAGCAACAGTAACAAAGCTTCTGTTAAAGTCGTTCTCAACACCTACTGCAAGCTTATCGTCTGCAGGCTTGTTGGTGATGGAAACGGACTTAATGTTATCTCTTACAATAACGGTAGCTGTAAGATCAGTTACTTCTTCTTTGTTCTTATCAGTGATAAAAACAGTTACTTTTGCAGTACCAACGCCAGTAGCGGTTGCAACACCGTTCTTCTCGTTAACTACTACTACATCTTCGTTAGAAGATTCCCAGGCATACTTCCAACCTGTCTTTTTGTTTTTAATGTTGAAATTGTATTCGTTCGTATCAGCCTCTCCAAGATGTAAATACTTCTTGGTGGAGTTCAGCTTAGGACCAGCAGCAGCAAATGCAGCAGCAGCAGGAGCGATTACGGAAAGAACCATCGCTAAAGCCAGAACGAAGGACAACTTCTTAAAGAAATTCTTCTTCATATTATTACTTCCTCCTTAAAAAATATGGTTTAGTATTATATTGTGCGTATCCCGTCTTTTCCACAAGGGTTTAACCCCCTGTAAATAAAGATTAGAGACCACCGTAATATAATCATGCCAACAACAAGATGATTATAACAACAAAGGAAAAAAAGGTCAAGTCTTTTTATACTTGTATTTGGATAATTTACCAATTTTACAAGCTCCTCAAGTTGTTGTAAAACCCCATGCTTGGGCGATTATATTTTAGTCAGAATGTTTGTAGGGATAACCCCTTACTCCTTACATTCCCCACCGGACCACTTCTGGCAGCTAATATAGAATAGGATGTGACGTATCAGCCGCTTCAGCACCCGCAATGGTTCCTGTCACATTGCTTTGACTATGCTTATATAATGCACCTCGTATGTGTCAAATTTATGTCATGCTTTTGTCATAATTAGATTATTTTCAAAATATGCTCTACTGTTTCTTGCATTTCATCCTTATGGCATTCATCCTTATGAAGTATCTCCGCATTTTCCAATTCCTTAACCGCTTTGGGTATCGGAACCCCGGATAGGGTTTGTAACAGCTTCGCCTGTTCCATATCATCACTTGGAACTGTTTTGCTTCCTACAGCCGCAAGAACGCTCTCAGCAAATTTATAGGGACTCGCTGTAGAAATAATCACGGACTTGGTCTTATCATCCTGGTCTTTAGCATACCTATCATAAACACTGGCCGCAACTGCGGTATGGGTATCGATAACGTATCCCTGTTCCTCATAAGCCTTACGGATTGCTTCGTCGGTCTGTTCCTTTGTGGCATAACCTCCAATAAAATCGTTAAGGTTATTCCGCATGCTTGCTGTAATCTCGTATTTACCGTGAGTAGATAGAGCATTCATAAGTTCGGAAGTTTTCTGCGCATCACCGCCTGCTGTATGATAAAGCAATCGTTCCAGGTTACTTGATACCAAGATGTCCATGGAAGGAGACGTTGTTAGGATAAACTCCCTGTTTTTATCATAGGTTCCAGTTGTAAAGAAATCAAAGAGCACCTTATTGTCATTGGAGGCACAGATCAAGCGATTTACTGGGAGTCCCATGAGCTTCGCATAATATGCTGCAAGAATATTACCAAAATTACCGGTAGGAACAACAAAGTTTATCTTCTCCCCTAAGCTAATCTGTTTATTCTTATATAATTCAACATATGAATACACATAATAAACAATTTGAGGAACCAATCGTCCTATATTAATGGAGTTAGCGGAAGAAAAACGATATCCAGCCTGACTTAGTTTTTGAGCCAGCTCTTTATTGTTGAACATAGCCTTTACTCCGGTCTGGGCATCATCAAAATTACCTTCAATTCCAATAACCGAGGTATTTGCCCCCTTCTGGGTTACCATCTGCTTCTCCTGTACTTTACTGACACCATCCTTAGGATAAAATACAATAATTTTTGTACCTTCCACATCAGCAAAGCCAGCTAGGGCTGCCTTACCTGTGTCTCCAGAGGTAGCCGTAAGTATGACGATTTCCTCCTGAACATTGTTCTTCTTCGCCGCCTTAGTCAAGAGATGAGGCAGAATGGACAAGGCCATATCCTTAAATGCTATGGTTGCTCCATGAAATAATTCAAGGTAATATTGCTCTCCCACTTTCTTGAGAGGTGCTATCTCCTTGGATTCGAATTTATTATCATAAGCTTTCTTGATACAGTCCTTTAATTCCTCTTCGGTATAATCGGTGAGAAATAACTTTAGGACCTCATAGGCAACTTGCCGATAATCCATTTGAGACAGTTCTTCAATAGATTTATCTAAGGCTGGAATTGCTTCCGGAACAAATAACCCTCCGTCCATAGACAGTCCTTTCAGGATTGCCTGGGATGCGGTTACTTGTATATCCTCATTTCTGGTACTACGATACATTAGGTTCATTTCTTCTCCATCCCCTTTGCTGAATTAATAATGTACTACGATGAATTCTTTGTTTTAACGAATATAACACAGTTGATGAATGGTGACAATACTTTATAAATTGATTTTTGTAATTTTTATACGGATTATAAATAATTATTTAATAAACATACAAAAGCCACCCTTTTGCATACGGCTATCGTTATCTGCCTTCATACAAAAGGGTGGCTTACCTAGTAATAATCACTACTATGGAAGTTGCTTATTTGTGCTTATAAAATTCATGACCACCATGTTTAAACAGCCAATCCAGGTTCTTATCAAACCATTTTGCATTACTATTTTTTGCCCGTTTTCTAGCCATAAAGTATAGAGCACCTTCGGAATGATCTTCGCCCTCGATCGCACGTTGCACTGCTTCTTTGGTTTCTTTTGATACCGACACATCCCAATAGCGTTTATCACGAATCGGTGAAAACTGATAATCACCACCTACCTTTTGAAAGATAACCTCTTTCACGGTATCGGGAAACTCATCATCCTGAATGCGGTTGAAGATTACATTAGCGATTAATATTTTTCCCGTCATATCCTCGCCAGTAGCCTCAGCCTCAACGATGCGCTCTAGCATAGTTACCTCATCCTTCGTTACTGAATGTGTAAGTTTAGCATCATCGGTGGTGGTAGACATACTTTCAATAATATTTTCATCGGTAGTTTTTGCTTTTGTATCTTCTTCCTGACGGACTGCGTTCTCATCCAGCGTCCCTAGGAAGCTAAGATACTCCTCCGTATCCATCGCACTACCCAGAAGCCAATATGTATCATCGGAAATTTTCAAACTCTTTACCTGCTTGTCAATTGGAAGCGAAACTTCCACATCATCAATCCGGTATGGATTGATAATCTGCTCTCTGCTTTCACTTGATGTCACTTCATTCGTCGGATTGCTTATTTTTTCTGCTTTTGTGGTGATGCCGTAGAACACATCGGACCCTAGTATCAATAATGCTGCTGATACAACATAAGCAGTAACCACCATGAAAATACCATGACGATTCTCATGCAATCTGATTTTATGAAGGACGGAATTTATAATAGACATAAACTTATCCTCTTTTCTTGTTGCCATATACTGGCAAAGCGTTTTGTAACTAAAATGCATTATAGGCAACAGTTTTTTTTGTGTCAATAACCAAGAGCCAATTTCGTAATTAATAACGAAACACAATTACCTTATTCTACCAACAATGGTGTTTTATTACTAACATAAATTGACTACTCCGCTACATTTTATATAATATGTACAGACTATTTTTAACAAATTATTAATTATATATTAAATATTTTACGCTATATATTTCGAATTTATGCATATTCTACAGTAATAGTATGGTTTTTAGTGCGTTTTTGATCCATTCTACCAATATGTAATACTCTCCCCTGCTAGAATTCGTACCTCAGTTGATGTTTTGGAATATTTTTGTTATATTTATAAATGGGAGGAAACGCACGATGAAAACAGGAGTTTACAGATCAATATCTTCAAGCGGAGAATATTATTATAGATCCTCAATAACCTACAAGGGTAAGCACATCAGCTTAGGAAGCTATCATATATCAGAGGAAGCCAATCAAGCTTATCGATTGGCTGGAGAAGTTCTGTTGGGTCCTGTTGTTTGGACTCTAGACAATTACCCGGATTCATGCATCCTCACCTTTCACAAATGGGTTGTTTTAATCAATTACCGAGATAATGGTATCTATTTTAAGAATCCAATCTATTTAAAAAAGAATTATTTCCAGTACTATATTGATCCAAACATCATATTAAAATTTGATATCGAAGACCTCTTCTATTATGCACACCATAAGATACAACGACGAGGTGGCCACCTGTTTGTAGCGGACTATGGAATGCAGGTAAATCTTCAGTCCCGATACGGTATTAAAAACTATGCAGTAACCGGAAGGGACTATGTCTATATAAATGGAGATGCCTACGATTATAGATATACGAACATAAAAGTGATTAACCGCTATCATGGTGTATCCCAGATTATGATAAAGGGTCAGCCAAAATATATAGCAAAAATACATATTAATGGGGATTATCTGATTGGCAGATACCGGACAGAGGAAGAGGCCGCCATTGCATATAACAAGGCTTCCTTAATCCTAGTTTCGAAAGGGATTCAAAAGAATTTTCCACAGAATTATATAGAAGGAATGGACGAGATTGCATATGCGGCTCTGTATCAACGCATCCGCATCTCAAATAAGATAACAGACTTCAATACTCCATAAAGCGTCGATGATGATTCGCATGAAAGCTACCTTTCGGCTGGATATAACTCATTGTCTGTTAAATGTTAATTATTCTTTAAATTTTTTAAAAGTACTATCATATTTTTTGATTTGTGATATAATAAACCTATGTATTTTTTCTTCTTCCGTTTTCATATTAATAAAATTGAGCCACTGGTATTGTAAACAACAAGTCCTATAGTACATACGGATTGTATTGACTTGTTTTTGAATACCTGTAGCTCAATTTTTTTTTAATCCTTTATTACAACCTTTTCTATGCCCTCCCTTGGGCTAGTATGTAGTTCAACCGTGAATACCGTTCCAGTTGCATTACTTTCGGCATGGATACTTCCACCGTGCATCACAACAACACTGTTCGCTATGGCAAGCCCGAGTCCACTACCACCAGTCTCACTGGAGCGAGAGGATTCAACCCGATAAAATCGCTGGAAGATTAGGTTTAGATCCTCTTCTGGTATAGACTCCCCATAATTTGTTATAGAAACAACGACGCTATCCTCACCCCTTACCAAGCTCAGCTTAATAAACTTACCATTTCTGCCATATTTAATCGCATTGCTAATCAGATTCGCAAAAGCCCTGGCGAGTAGATTACCATCTGCCACAATCACTACATTTGCATGGCTTGTCAAAAATTCATATTCTAACTGACTTTCTGTAAAACTGGGGTAAAATTCATCCAGTAATTGGTTAATTAATTTAACCATATCCACCTCTGTAAAAGACGGCTTAACTTCTCCGAAATTAAATTTAGTATAAGTAAATAGGTCTTCAATCAGCTTCTCTAGCCGTTTGGATTTACCGTAGGCTATCTCAACATACTTTTTTCTTGTCTCCTCTGTCAGTGGCTTCGAGGATACCAGATCCAAATACCCAATAATTGAGGTTAGTGGCGTTCGAAGATCATGAGCCACACTGGTTATTAGCTCATTTTTTGCGTGTTCACTTCTGCGCTCATTCTCCATTATTTCTTTTATATCATCTGCCATGTGATTCAGTCTATCTGCTATATACGCAAATTCATCTTCATTCTTAATCATGATACGATTATTCAGATTTCCGCTTGATATCTCATTAATTCCCTCTGCTATTTCCTTAATATAACTCACAAATTTTTTCGTAAGTAGTAGAAAATAGACAATAAACAGCAAAATACCAAACGTGACTGTCCCTGCTGTTAACAAGGCTTCTCCAGCATCTGACATCTCCCAGGACCCACTACAGATTAAGTATATACCAGTATGTGTGACTGCTATGGTGAGCAAGGTATATAGGAGACTTAAAAGGCTGTATAATACAATTTCAAAACGAAAGCTCTTAAAGATACTATTGTTCAATTTTATACCCAACTCCCCAAACAGTTTTTATGATCTGAGCATTTCGGGAATCCATCTCGATCTTTTCCCTGATTCTCCGAATATGCACCATAACTGTGTTATTTGCTTCATATATTTTCTCATTCCATACCCTCTCAAAGATATCATCGGTGGAGAATACTCTGCCAACATTGCTGGCTAGTAGATATAGAATGTCAAATTCTATTGGAGTTAATTTTACTTCCCGGTCATAGACAACTACTTTATGGTTATCTTTATTAATTGTCAAATGATCAAGGACAATTTCTTTATCCTGCCTATCATCATGAGAGCTGGGATTAAACATCGTATATCTTCTCAGTTGGGATTTCACTCTAGCGGTAAGCTCTAATGGATTAAAGGGCTTAGTAACATAATCATCTGCACCAGCTCCCAATCCCACGATTGTATCTAAATCCGTTGATTTAGCGCTAAGCATAATAATTGGAATTGTACTAGTTTCACGGATTTTATTACATAGTGTAAGGCCATCCATTCCAGGCATCATGATATCCAGAATTACCAGCTTAGTATCCTCTTCATTTAGAATCTGGAGACCTTCCTTAGCACTGTATGCTTTTCTTACCTTATATCCCTCGCTAACCAGATGAATCTCTACCAGCTCTGCGATTTCTTTATCATCGTCAATCACCAATATTCCGAATGGCTCCAATTTAACTCCTCCTAATTCAATGATCCTATGATTTCTATCTTAGCATAACCGGCAAGGTAATTCTTTAATTATTTCTTAAACTTGATTGGCAGTGATTGAGTTACTTCTTATTATAATGTTTAATAAAATTGGCAATAGTTCTCACTTTGGTATCGACTAATTAATTGGTATTTCTTCTTATAATATAATGTCTATTCAATTGGAGAGATATCCCACTCTATAATACCCATTCAATTGAAAAAATATCTCACTTTATAACACCAATTCAATCAGAGAAATATCTCACTCTTTAATGCCCATTCAATTGGCATTACTTCCTCATTTACTTTTTCTCTTGCCCATGTTAGAATACCCTATGTGAGTAACACGGATGGTCGCGCCATGATTGGTGAGGAAAGTCCGGGCTTCATAGGGCAGGATGCCGGATAACGTCCGGTGGAGGCGACTCCAAGGCTAGTGCAACAGAAATATACCGCCGGTGCTAGCATCGGTAAGGATGGAAAGGTGGCTTAAGAGACCACCGCCCTTCTGGTAACAGAAGGGGCAGATGTAAACCCCACTCGAAGCAAGACCTAACAAAAGCGATACGGTAGCCCGCCGTGCTTTGGGTTGGTCGCGGAGTAATGGCGAAAGCTTTTACTCGAGCTCTATGGTAACATGGAGCCTAGATAGATGACCGTTCAAGACATAACCCGGCTTATAGTGTTGCTCATACCTTGAAACAGCTTCCGCCAACGAATTCCTTTAGAATCGAATTCTTTGGCACAGCTTCACCAGGTGCACCTATAAAATAATCTAAGAATTTCAATAATCTTTTTGCTTCTATATACTCTTTACTATCCCGATCAACTCCGAATAGAATAGGTTCTGCATATTGCTTAAGTATGGCCAGCTCATATAATAAGGCAGAGTTAAACATAACATCTACTTCCTCTTGAAATGGGAAAATGTTCTCCTCTTCACCTCTTCGTACTGAAGGCCACATAGCTATTGTTGCTTGTGCAGAAGCCCCTCTTGTTCTTGAATCTCTCACCATCCGTCTCAAAAGTCTCCCATCAGTAGTAGGAATTCTATTGTGCTCATCAATATTAAGCTGGGTTAAGGCACTTATATATATCTTATATTTGCTATCCCGCGGTAGAGAATAGGATAGAGCATCATTTAAACCATGGATACCTTCGATAACCAGGATATCATCTTTTCCAAGCTTAAGATAATTACCCTTGTACTCTCTTCTTCCGGTAAGGAAGTTATAGTGAGGGATTTCTACCTCTTCACCCTTCATCAAATCATTCATATCCTTATTAAACTGTTCAATGTCTATAGAATATAAACTCTCAAAATTATAATTACCATGCTCATCCTTAGGTGACTTCTCCCTATCTACAAAATAGTTATCTATGGCAATTGGGTGAGGCTTCATTCCGTTAGCTGTTAATTGAATGGAAAGCCTATGGGAAAATGTTGTCTTTCCCGAAGAGGAAGGTCCAGCAATCATAACAAACTTTTTATTCTTCGCTTTAACAATGGCTTCTGCTATTTCACCAATCTTTTTCTCTTGTAATGCCTCCTGGACCAAGATAAGATCGCTTAACTTACCCTCTGCAATAAGGTCATTAAGTGTACCTACATTAGGCACCTCCATCATCTCACTCCACTCATTGGCTTCTTTAAGGGTTGTAAATAATTTGGGCTGAGCTTTAAATTCTTTCACAACAGTCGGTTCATTCTTCCTTGGTAGAATCATCATAAATCCATCATCATAAATCTGTAAATCAAAGTA
>CAYMLE010000099.1:0-7115 GCA_964391115.1 uncultured Herbinix sp.
ATTGTTTAATGACATCAGAAATATCGTAGGTTAATATTTTGAATAACATAGATAGCTTCTATGATATCAGCCTGATTAACAAGAATATGGGATTATATTAAGTCCTGTATCACCTTGATAATCAGGTTAATAGCATAGGGCACCCGGATTAGCAAGAAAGGATCGTTTATGTATAGAGAGAATACAAAAGTGATAAAAATTGGAGACAGAGTCATCGGTGGCGGCAATCCAATACTGATACAGTCTATGACGAATACTCGCACGGAGGATGCCAAGGCTACGATTGAACAGATTGAACAGCTGACGAAGGCTGGCTGTGATATCATCCGCTGTGCGGTTCCAAATAAAGAGGCGGCAGCCTCCCTTGCTGAGATTAAACGTAACATTCGCATCCCCTTGGTGGCAGACATTCATTTCGATTACCGTTTGGCAATCGCCGCCATGGAGAATGGAGCGGATAAGATTCGGATTAATCCCGGTAACATCGGTAGTGAAGAGAAGCTTCGAGCCGTAGTAGAGGTAGCGAAGGAACGGAGCATCCCGATCCGTGTCGGAGTGAACAGTGGCTCCTTGGAGAAGGAAATTATTGCAAAATATGGCCGTGTCACTGCAGAAGGCCTGGTTGAGAGCGCTCTAGATAAGGTAAAACGAATTGAGGATATGGGCTATGATCAGCTAGTCATTAGTATCAAATCCTCGGATGTCTTAATGTGTGCAAAAGCCCATGAGTTAATCGCTACCCAATCCCAATATCCTCTTCATGTGGGTATTACTGAGTCAGGAACCGTGAAGGCAGGAAATATTAAATCTGCTCTGGGGCTAGGAATCATTCTAAATCAGGGAATTGGTGATACGATACGAGTATCCCTGACCGGAGCTCCGGTCGAGGAGATTAAATCTGCAAAGCTCATCCTAAAGACCCTTGGGTTACGCAAGGGTGGAATTGAAGTGGTTTCCTGTCCAACCTGCGGTCGAACACAGATTGACCTAATTAAGCTGGCTACAGAGGTGGAGGAGATGGTTGAAGACATCGATCTCGATCTTAAGGTGGCAGTTATGGGCTGCGCTGTGAATGGACCAGGAGAAGCCAGAGAAGCAGATATCGGTATCGCCGGTGGACGAGGTGAAGGCCTCTTGATTAAGAAGGGTGAAATCGTTCGTAAGGTTCCAGAAGGTGATCTGCTGAGAGTTCTGCGAGAAGAATTGGAGAATTGGAAGTAAGGGTTCTAATTAAGTTGACATTATGAAGAATAGGGGATGACAAAATGTTATTCTTTCAAGCATTTGAACCAATATCCTGTGATCAGGAGTTGAAGAGCGTCTTTGAGGATACCGATGTTGTAAAGGTTCTGGCCTCCAAGGAAAAGAAGATGATCTTTATCTGTTTGCAGAGCAATCATCTGATCAACAGAAAACAAATCAGAACGATGGAAGGACTGCTGAATCGGCAGCTCTTTTTACATACAGGCAACAAAGCAACGATTAAGCCGATGTTTCAACTATCCGCTCAGTATACACTAGAGAAGCTATATCCGATCTATCTGGATAGCATCCTAGAGGAGCTGGAGGAGGGAAGCATCGTTACAGGTCAAATATTAAGGAATGCAGAGATTGCGATTAAGGATTGGTCAATGGCCATCAAGATTACAGACAGCTGCATCTCTAGAGATAAATCAGTACGTCTAAAGGATTACTTGGAAACGATGTTCCAGGAACGCTTTGATTATACCGTTCATGTTAATTTTGAATTCGTAACACCTAAGAAAAAAGAAAAGGATAAGCTTCAGCACCAATATCGACCACCGGAAGGGGCAGCCGATTTGGATACCATGGGGGCTGGAAGTCATGGAAACAATCAAACCTCCGAGGATGGGGAGAGTGCTGTAGCTAAGAAATCGGGTAATGGAATAGCCGCCAAAGCCAGCGCTTCAGTTTCCGCTACCTCTAGTCAGACTTCCCTTAAGGCGTCCGGAAAAGGGAGAAGTGTCTACGAAAAAAGCAAAAGCAGCTACCGTAAGCTTGCCTCGGATCCTTCTGTCGTTTACGGAAGGAATTTTGAAGGAAATGCTATGCTGATCAGTGATATTCTGGCGGAGATTGGTGAGGTTGTTATCCGAGGAAAGCTTGTTAAACCAGAGATAAGAGCGATACGAAATGAAAAAAGCGTCATTACCTTTGTAATGACGGACTTTACTGACTCCATTAAGGTGAAGCTATTTGCTAAAACCATTGAAGTGGATGAGATTATGGAGGGACTAAAGGCCGGAGGCTTCTACCTTCTAAAGGGAATTGCCCAGATGGATACCTTTGAACATGATATTACCATCGGTTCGGTAGTCGGGATTAAGACCATACCGAATTTCCTCTCCGCAAGAAAGGATATGGCACCAAAGAAGAGGGTTGAGCTTCACGCGCATACCCTTATGAGTGACATGGATGCGGTCTTGGATGTGAAGAAGCTAGTGAAGAGGGCATTTGATTGGGGCCATAGTGCCGTAGCTGTGACAGACCATGGAGTCGTCCAGTCCTTTCCGGAAGCAAACCATGCATTAAATCCTAAGGCCTATGCCGATGAAGAGGAGCAAAAGAGAGCAAAGAACTTCAAAGTCATCTATGGCATGGAAGCCTATCTCGTGGATGATCTTAAGGAAGTGGTTACAAATGCCAAGGGGCAGAGCCTTATGGACACCTTCGTTGTCTTTGATATCGAGACCACAGGCTTTAGTCAGATGAAGGACAAGATCATTGAGATAGGAGCCGTTAAGGTGGTTGCCGGTCAAATCGTGGACAAGTACAGTACCTTTGTGAATCCGGACGTACCCATTCCTTATGAAATCGAACAGCTGACTGGAATCAAGGATGATATGGTCATAGACGCACCGATGATTGATGTTATACTACCGGAATTCTTGGCTTTCTGCGAAGGTTCCATCCTGGTGGCTCATAATGCCTCCTTTGATGTGGGCTTTATTCAGAACAATGCTAAGAATCTGGGACTCGTGGCAGACTTTACAACGATTGATACGGTTGGTCTGGCCCGGATCCTACTTCCAGACCTGAACCGATACAAGTTAAATACGGTTGCTAAGGCATTAAATGTCTCGCTGGAGAACCATCACCGAGCAGTCGATGATGCTGGAGCAACCTCCGAGATATTCTTAAAATTCGTAGCAATGCTACAAGAGAAAGAGATTTCTACCGTAGAGGGCATTGATTCCCTAGGCAAGCTACCGGCAGAGGCAGTTCGAAAGCTGCCGGCCTTTCATGGAATATTACTGGCTCAAAATGATATTGGTAGGGTGAACCTGTATAAGCTGGTATCCTTATCCCATATCGAATATTATAACAAACGACCTAAGATACCGAAGAGTCTACTGATGGAATGCCGAGAGGGAATACTGGTCGGCTCCGCCTGTGAGGCTGGCGAGGTTTACCGTGCAGTACTTGGAAACCAATCCCAGGAGCAGATTGCAGCATTGGTCAATTTCTATGACTATCTGGAGATTCAACCCATAGGGAATAATGAGTTCCTGATTCGAAGTGACCGGAGTGGCGAGAAAGATATCAATTCCAATGAGGATCTGATGGAGATCAACCGTAAGATTGTAGCTTTGGGTGAGGAATACAACAAACCCGTAGTGGCCACCTGTGATGTTCATTTCATGGATCCAGAGGATGAGGTCTATCGCCGAATTATCATGGCCGGTAAGGGCTTTAAGGATGCAGACCAACAGCCCCCCTTATATTTTAGAACAACGGAGGAGATGCTAGAAGAGTTTGCTTATCTGGGTAAAGAGAAGGCAGAAGAAGTGGTAATCACGAATACGAATCTGATCTCTGATCGAATAGAGAAGATCTCTCCGGTTCGCCCGGATAAATGTCCTCCAGTGCTACCGAACTCGGAGGAAAACTTAAGGTCCATTTGTTATGATAAGGCTCATTCTATGTATGGACCGCAGCTACCTAAGCCGGTAGAGGAACGACTAGAGCATGAGCTAAAGTCTATCATATCCAATGGCTTTGCAGTTATGTACATCATCGCCCAGAAGCTGGTATGGAAATCCAATGAGGATGGATACCTGGTAGGCTCTCGTGGTTCCGTCGGATCCTCCTTCGTGGCCACCATGGCAGGTATTACGGAGGTTAATCCCTTGGCACCTCATTATTATTGCCCCAGCTGCAATTATTCTGATTTTGATTCCAAACAGGTTAAGGACTTTGCCGGAAGCTCCGGTTGTGATATGCCAGACCAAGACTGTCCAGTCTGTGGAAAGCCCCTGGCCAAGGACGGTCATGACATTCCCTTTGAGACCTTCTTAGGCTTTAATGGAGATAAGGAGCCGGATATCGATCTTAACTTCTCCGGTGAATATCAGAGTAAGGCCCATGAGTATACCGAGGTATTATTCGGCAAGGGTCATACCTTCCGAGCTGGAACCATTGGAACGCTGGCGGATAAGACAGCCTTTGGATATGTGAAGAATTATTTTGAAGAGCGGGGAATATCAAAGAGAAATGTTGAGATAGACCGAATGGTAGAGGGCTGTGTT
The DNA here is from genome assembly GCA_964391115.1 of uncultured Herbinix sp. Lineage (GTDB taxonomy): Bacteria > Bacillota > Clostridia > Lachnospirales > Lachnospiraceae > Mobilitalea. The sequence continues at coordinate 4,551 of CAYMLE010000099.1, forward strand.
GGCGTTAGAAGAACTACAGGCCAGCATCCAGGAGGAATCATCGTTCTTCCCCATGGGGAGAATATCTATTCCTTTACCCCGGTTCAGCGACCGGCCAATGATATGACAACGTCCACAACGACAACACATTTTGATTACCATTCCATCGATCATAATCTATTGAAGCTAGATATTCTTGGCCATGACGATCCTACCATGATCCGTATGCTGGAGGATCTGACTGGACTGGATGCGAAGAACATTCGATTGGATGATGAGAAGGTATTATCCTTGTTTCACGATACCAGTGCTCTGGGTGTAACGCCAAGGGAGCTGGAGGGCTGTGAGCTGGGTTGCCTTGGTGTACCAGAGTTTGGAACGGACTTTGTTATGCAGATGGTGAAGGAGGCAAAACCGAAGACCTTCTCCGATCTGGTACGAATCTCCGGTCTATCCCATGGTACCGACGTGTGGTTAAATAATGCCCAGTACTTAATTAATGCGGGAATCTGTGACCTGTCGACCTGTATCTGTACCCGTGATGATATTATGATCTATCTCATACAGACGGGCGTAGAGCCTGGTTTATCCTTTAAGATCATGGAGAGTGTTCGTAAGGGTAAAGGCTTAACACCAGAAATGGAAGCAGCTATGCTAGAAGCCGGAGTACCGGACTGGTACATCGATTCTTGTAAGAAGATTAAATATATGTTCCCGAAGGCCCATGCGGCCGCCTATGTTATGATGGCATTCCGTATTGCCTACTTTAAGATCTATTATCCTTTGGCTTACTATGCTGCTTATTTCTCCATCCGAGCCTCAGCCTTTAACTATGAGCTGATGTGTCTTGGTAAGGAGCGGCTAGAGGAGCATATGGCGGATTATAAGAAAAGGTCCAATACACTGACGAAGAAGGAACTAGATACCTTTAAGGATATGAAAGTCGTACAGGAGATGTATGCCAGAGGCTTTGGCTTCGTACCGATCGATATCTATACCGCAAAGGCCCAGCATTTCCAGATCATCGGAAATAAGCTGATGCCTGCCTTAAGCTCCATTGATGGTCTGGGTGATAAGGCTGCCGATGGTGTGGTAGAGGCTTCCAAGCAGGGGATCTTCCTATCCCGAGATGACTTTAAGATTCGTTGTAAGGTCAGCTCTACGGTTGTGGATAATATGGCACAGATGGGATTGCTGGGAGACCTGCCATTGTCGAACCAGATGTCCTTGATGGATTATTTCAACTAAGACAGGGGTACTAAGAAGAAATGGATGAATAAGGGAAACAAATACCTATGGTATAGTGGGATTTGTTTATGATTTCCAAAATGTTTCAATTGGTAAAACAATTAAAAAAATAATTTCAAAAAGTACTTGCTTTTTTGTTCGGGATAGTATATTATAAATATTGTTCTAAGGCTCGTTGGTCAAGGGGTCAAGACGCCGCCCTCTCACGGCGGAAACACGGGTTCGATTCCCGTACGAGCTGTAAAAAAAGTGAGAAGAAAACCATCTTAAAGATTCGTATGATCTTGAAGGTGGTTTTTTGTTTTTCCTATATTGCAAAACTGTATGACAGGCTTAGGAGAATGTTGTAAAATATGCTTCGTCTGGATATAATATCTTTATGACACTATAATCGAACGTGGAGGTTATATATTATGACGGTATACAAATGTTTTCCCGGAGGCAGGTTCAAAGCCCTGACCATGAGCTATGATGATGGTAGCAGACAGGATGAGAGGCTAGTACAGATATTAAATGAGAACAGAATCAGAGGAACCTTTCATCTCAATTCCGGACATCTGGACCGACCAGATCGAATTCATAGGGAGGAATTAAAGACACTGTATGCAGAGCATGAGGTTGCCTGTCATACCTATTCCCATCCAACCCTGGAGCGTTGTCCAGTCTATGAGATCGTAGAGGAGATTACCCGGGATCGTAAGGAGCTAGAGAAGATCATGGGCTATCCGGTTCGGGGAATGTCTTATCCCAATGGTTCCTATAATGATGAGATCGTTCGTATGCTTCCGGCACTTGGAATTGAATATGCAAGAATCGTAGGAGATACCGATAGTTTTAATATGCCGAAGGATTATCTGACCTGGAAGTCTACCTGCCATCATAATCATAATCTGATGGAGAATGCCAAACGCTTTGTGGAAGCTTACAAGTCTCAGTATCTATACCTAATGTATGTATGGGGCCACAGTTATGAATTCGACATGCAGAATAATTGGGATCTGATCGAGGATTTCAGCCGCTATGTTGGTGGTCGGGAGGATATTTGGTACGCTACCAATATTGAGATCGTAGATTATATGAAGCTACTGGACAACCTCAAATTCACAGCCGATGGAGCTAGGGTATATAATCCGAGTGCGGCTTCGGCATGGTTGTCAGTAGGCGAAAGAATAGTAGAGATAAAGGGTGGGGATATGGTTGACTTAGTATAGTCAGCCATATCCTTATTTTTTTTTAATGCCATATCATGTGTGGTTGCTACAGGATAGTGTAAAAAAAGAGTCGGAATTGTAGCCTTTGTAAAATATGATATTCATAGTTATTATAAATTGTAAATTT
>CAYMLE010000099.1:7215-10737 GCA_964391115.1 uncultured Herbinix sp.
GGAATTGTAGCCTTTGTAAAATATGATATTCATAGTTATTATAAATTGTAAATTTTAGTATTCCTATTAAATAAAAAAGTCGAAAGTCCTAGAAGATGGATAATATAATGCTAATGTGCGTTAATAATATGGATATAAAATCTTTTTATCTATGTTATACTTCTTGAGTTATTGCAAAATAAAGTAACATAACAAGATGGATAATCAAAGAACTATCCAAATATACAACAGAAGGTGACAATATGAAATCAATTAGGCGTCAATTAATCATTTTTACGTTAGTACTTATCTTAATACCATTATTTGTTTCAAGTACCTCGAACATTGTTTATCTAAAAAATAGTTATGACAAAGAGCTGGAGAAAAACAATATAGTTCTGGCTAATTCAATTGCAGACCAAGTTAATTCCTTTGTTAACCTAGGCTACTCAATCACGGAGCAGATCACTTTGAATAGTGATGTCATTGGGTTTAACGGTTCAAAACAAAAGAAAGTGCTAATGAATGTTATTGAAAAGCATCCATATTTTGATTTGCTTTATATCCAAGGAAAAGATGGAATGCAAACCGCTCGATCCAGTGGTGATCTAGGTGATCGATCCAATCGTTGGTGGTTTATTGAGGTTTCCGAAAATAAAACCTCCTTCGTCAGTGAATCCTACTACTCTGTATTTGGTAACGTTCCGGTTACTACCATAGCAATGCCCATCTATGATAAAGATAATAAATATGTAGGTGTTATGGGAGCAGATATCAAATTGGATAAGCTTCAGGAAACCATTGAAAAATACAAAGAGGGAAGTAGATATTCCTTTGTAGTGGATGGAAATGGTGTTGTTATCGCTCATCCGGACAAAGAACAGGTATCCGAGCTATATAATTATAAGACTCTAAAAAAGACGGTTATAACAACCGATAGTAGCGGAACGATCGTTCTAGACGATAAAGGAAATCAAGTAACCGAAGAAATCGACATTCAAATCCCGGAAACGCTGAAACAGATTACGGATAAGGCCTTGCATGGTGAATCGGGATTTACTACATATAAAGATAATAATGGAACGAAGGTTATTAGTGCCTATCAAACCATAGCATTACCAGGAACATCGGATAATTGGGCTGTTATTACAGTAGAAAATGAAAAAGATGCAACCGCATTTATATCAAACATAAGTTTATTTAGTGCAATGATTAGTATCGTATCCATCATCATTGCTTCCTTATTAACCGCTTATGCATCCAAAAAAATTACAGATCCAATAAAGAAATCCTCCGAATATCTGAAACAGATCGCAACTGGTGATTTTGTACTTGATGTAGATGCAAAATACTTATCCAGAAGGGATGAGATTGGAACGATCTCGAATGCGATACAGGATATGAAGGATTCCCTTAAGAATCTGATATCTCGAATCATGGTAGAATCCGCTAGTATCGAACATAAAGTAGAAAATGTCATGGAAAACATGAATCAATTAAATGATAACTTTGAAAATGTATCCGCTACGACCGAAGAGCTTGCTGCTAGCATGGAGGAAACGGCTGCCTCCGCTGAGGAGATGTCTGCGACCTCGCAAGAGATCGAAAGAGCAGTCCAAAGCATCGCGGAACGTTCGCAGGAGGGTGCATTGGCTGCGCACAGTATCAGTAGTAGAGCGAGTGAAACAAAGGCGAATTTTGAGATTTCACAGAAGAGAGGACAGGAGATATTTGTTCAGTCCAAAGAACGATTGGAGGAGGCAATTGAAGCCTCTAAGATAGTAGAACAGATTAATGTTTTATCACAATCGATTATACAAATAACCAATCAAACCAACCTATTAGCGTTGAATGCTTCCATTGAATCAGCTCGAGCAGGAGAAGCGGGAAAAGGCTTTGCGGTTGTTGCTGATGAGATAAGAATCTTAGCGGAACGTTCCAAAGCAGCGGTTATTGAGATACAGGATGTGACAGCGAAAGTAATAAGTTCGGTAGATAATCTGTCTGGAAGCTCACGGAAACTACTAACCTATATGTCAGATGAGGTTGCTAAGGATTATACCCATATGTTAGAGGTTACAAAGCAATACAATGATGATGCAGGCTATGTCAATGATCTGGTAACCGAATTCAGCGCTACCTCACAGCAATTACTGGCCTCCTTAGAGAATAATTTGACTGCAATCGAAGGAGTAGCAATGGCTGCAGATGAAAGTGCAAAGGGCACAACGGACATTGCTGGTAGAGTATCTGAGGTAAGTATCATGTCTAGTGAAGTGATGAACGAAGTCTTAAGTACTCAGGAAAGCGCAAACACCTTAAAATCTGAGATATCAAAGTTCCAGATTTAGTCTCTCATTGATCGGTTTATAATCTTCAAATAATAATAAAATGTTTCAGGGGCAGATTCGTTAATCTGCCCCTTGTTATATAAAAAACTGCAAGATATCTGGAGGAAGCTGTAAAAGCAAGTCTGAAAAGTTTGTTAAAAGGTTTACATTACCATTATTAGATAGTATAATATGTAAGGTAAGCAAATAAATGAAGGGAGCCATTATATGTTGCGAATATATATCTGCCCAAAATGTTATAATTTCAGAATGGTATCTAGAAAACCGGATGCTATTTGCTTACATTGTGGTACGCGATTAGATCAATGTGATGTGGAATATACCGATTATATCGACATGTCAGAGAAACAACGTGATGTGTACAAAGAAAAATACAAACAGAGAATTCAGTTGTACTTTGAGAAGATTGATGAGGTTATCCAGCGTCGTAAATAGTTGGATTCAAAATGTTGGAAGTTGAAACTTCTGAATTTTGGGTTCTTTTTTTACTATTAGGCGATTATTTTAATTAATGAGGTGGACTATGAAGGGAATAATATTAGCTGGTGGATCCGGTACAAGACTATATCCATTAACGATGGTTACATCAAAGCAACTATTACCAGTGTATGACAAACCAATGATATATTATCCGTTATCTGCTTTGATGTTAGCAGGTATTAAGGACATACTTATTATATCTACACCCCATGATTTGCCTAATTTCAAGAGATTACTTGGAGATGGCTCGAATTACGGAATACAGTTGAGTTATGCGGAGCAGCCATCGCCAGATGGATTAGCCCAGGCGTTCATTATTGGTGAAGAGTTCATTAACGGAGATACCTGTGCCATGGTTTTAGGTGATAATATCTTCTACGGTAGTGGCCTTACGAAGCATCTGAAGGAAGCAGCCAACCGAACAAATGGAGCTACGATATTCGGATATTACGTAGATGATCCAGAACGATTTGGTATCGTTGAATTTGATGAGAATGGGAAAGCAATCTCCATTGAAGAGAAGCCGGAGCATCCAAAGTCAAATTATTGTGTGACAGGATTGTATTTTTATGATCAAAGAGTATGTGAATTAGCGAAGAAGATACAGCCCTCGAAAAGAGGGGAATTAGAGATTACCGATCTGAACCAGATGTATCTAGAGGAAGGTACTCTTAACGTTGTGACTCTAGGGAGAGGATATGCTTGGCTTGAT
>CAYMLE010000100.1:0-10735 GCA_964391115.1 uncultured Herbinix sp.
TTTATATTACAGGAGTTACAAAGTTTTTTATGGCCTCTATTTTCACGTATAATAAGCTAAACCTCACAAAAAGAATGATCATTGTTATGAACTCAATTATACTTCATTTACTTATAAATGTTTAATTTCAATACTAGCAAACCAGCCTACTCCTCTTACCTTAGGAAGCCACTTATCGCAATACTCCCTATCTTCCCTAGCAGTCTGTAGTTCTTCTGGAAATCTCTTACGAACTTCTTATTTGATTTGTATAGAAGATCATTCATTAATAATATTTAATATATGTTAATATTTGTCATTTTATGTTGACAAATGTTTCATATTATCATACAATCAAAATACAATATATGTAATTTAAATTTGATTGTAATTGATAATACAATTTAAATCGTATTACTAATACAATAAAAGTATATTGGCCAATATACGTCACTCAATGTACTCATAATAAGGAGGTAAATCCTATGAAAAGAATTAAGATATTATTTCTAGTGTTATTATGTACTAGCATGATTCTTACAAACAATGCACTAAGCTTTGCAGCTACAGGTTCAGCATATACATCATTTGGGGTTTTAGGAGGACACATGGTACAAGGTACATTAATAATTTCTACAAATAATGCTGAAGTTAGGACAGGTTACTATAACATATCCGGTACAGAGAAAAAAGCATATTTTTCATACGCGGTTGTGGTAGATTATATTAACACCCAAACAGGAATAGCAGGATATAGAAACCATTCATTGGGTGATGTAGTACTCGGAATAGGTGTAACATTTTCACCACCTAGTAATTGCGTAAATACAGGAGGATCTTCTTATCATACAGGTAATCTAGATGGTGTTTACTGGAGTGATAGCTTGTCGTTGTAAAATATGTCCCTTTTTCAGATGAATAGGTAGCGTGGGGGGAACAAAGTAAGCTGAAGACTTATTTTGTTCCCCCAATACAAAATATAACAGGAAAAGGAGGTCGGCTAATGACAAAGAGAATAATTACCCAAATATTATTAATTTGTGTCCTATTTCTTTCTTCTTGCGATAATAATGATAAATCAGAGGATTCAGATGGTGACATTTTAACCTATGATTTAAATACGGACGAGTACCTGGAAGAAATGGATGACCAGAATTATTTTCTTGATGTTCATAGGGTCTGTAAATCTGATAAGGGATATTATTTTTCACTGGGCCCATTTCTTTATTTTTTTGATAATAAAATTAAAGAAACTATTAAGGTCTGTGGATTACCCAATTGCAAACATGAAAATGAGTACTGCAATGCTTACTTTAATCAGGTTATATATAATACCTATAGTATATGGTATTATAACGGAAAGCTTTACATGAACGGAAGGGAAGAAAATGACCGTTATTCACACTATCTATATGAAATTAGTGATGATGGTTCAGAAAGAAAGCAGCTATGCTTTTTATATAAATCAGAAGAAGATTTTACTGATTTTTCGTTAATACTACATAGGGGGTATGCTTATTATGTAGATAACAGCGATTATGATATATCCAACAGATCTGCTATATTATACAGAGTCAGCCTAGAAGGGGATCAGAAACCGGAAAAGGTATTTGAGCTCCGAGGTTATGGATCTAGTATTTTCCGTATCAGAGGCTATGGTAAATATATATATTTTCAAGCCGGTGGATATCAGGATGCTGACGGTAATGGTTATAGTTCGGGAATGTATAGGATGGAATACCAATCAGAAGCTGCGGAATTGCTAATTAGTTCCATTATACCGAATGACTACTTTGTAACAGGAAACAAGATTTACTATTTTAGAGATAATTATCAACTCATGTTGAAAAATATGGATACTAACGAGGAAACTATCTTTTATGAAACGACAGGCCGCTGTTCATTATCCTTCGATGGAGTTAGAATATATATAGATAATGCTTTGGATATCTTTTTGAATAGCGGAACTTTTTCTGACAGAAGGCTTGATGTATTGGATTTAGAGGGTAACATAATTGATAAAATATTGATTTCTAATGTAAGGACGTGTTATTACGGAGATGCTGATTACTTATTTGCCCAATTCGATGACAAAATAAAGGCTTTTGATAAATCGCAGATAGGAACGACAAAGCAGGATTGGGTTGCACTACAATAATAGACGGACAGGAGAAGTATTATGGAATGGAAAAGAATATTTTTTCACAAGCAATTCATAAGGTTTATTATTGTTCTATTACTTGTCAATTCAGGTTTATTTTTGCAGGAACTCCTGGCTTCCAACAGCATTCAGAATTTACTGGATAAGAAAGAAATACGCAAGACCGGTCTAATGCAAGACACAGAAAAAGATATCAGGGATGCTTTATTGGTGGTGACTGATGAATTAAGTAAAAAAAGATTATTAATTGACTTATTGTCTTATGATCAAATAAAAAATGGAAATCCAGAAGTCTATAAGGAATATGGGCAGAGTGGGGAACTGGGACTTCGGAGCAAAAATCCTGAGATCAGTGATCTATATGACAATATAAAAGATAACCTGATTCACTCACAGTTAATATTGGAAGCGGAAGTTTTAAACGAAATACAAATCCAATTTAATTATATAGCTTCTTATCCTGAGTATTTGAAACAAATCAGTGAACAAGCCAAGCGGATGAATCGAGTAAGCATATTCAACCAAACCAATTCATTCTCCCAGCTAAATATAAAAAAAACTGTGAAAGATTATTCAAGATTAGAGGAGGTATCACTATCACCAGGGTCTGATAAGGCGGTAACCTCTGTTGTACAATATAAAATAATCCATTATGTTCTTCTTGTATTCCTTATTGGACTTGTATATCAGATGCTGAATGAAAGAAAACTGGGCTTATGGGTCCTGATACATACCACTGCGAGGGGCAGAATTAACTTGTTTTTGAAAAGAAGCGGATTAATACTTACAAGTCTGGGTTTAATGACACTAATTACCTATGGAAGTCTCTTTATAATCAGTTTTTTCCTTTATGGCGGTCAGGGTGATCTTTCTCGTCCAGTACAATCAGTTGAGCTCTTCAAAGATATCACCATCAAGATATCTGTCCAGGAATTTATAGTTATTTATGTTGGAACAAAGATAGTATTCTGCTTCCTGCTGGCTTTATTCCTGTGGTTCGTATTATCGGCTACAAACAGTAGAATTTTCACAATGGCCTTTATGGGGTTGTTTATCGGAGTCGAATATATTGCCTATAGGTTCATTCCGATACAAAGCAACTGGAACGAGCTTAAGTACCTGAATATATTCTATTCTATCAATCCAACAGAGCTTTTAACCAATTATCGGAATATATACATTGGGAAAGCGATTATCGGAATGTTACCTATGACTTACAGCTTTTTTCTGGTGGCAATTATAATCCTTTGGATAGGAGGTCTTGTTACAGAAGAAAGGAGATATCCCATTCGCTTACCACATAGAAGTGATGCAATGATAGAAAAGATACAGGACAAATTTCATAAGTTGACCGAAGCACTATCAGTATATGGTGTAGAACTATACAAGATATTGATTATGAGAAAGGGTGTTTTCATTTTGGCAGGATTGCTTTATCTTCTTTATCAGGGACTAGAAAAAGATGATTTGCATTATAACAGTACCGACAAATTCATGAATACCTTTTTTATAGAAATGAGTGGTGTTCCGGATGAAAAGGTTGCAGAATACATGTCGAATATAGAAAAAGAACTTATGGATGTAGAAAGGGAATATAAGGAGGCCATTCAACTATACTCAAATCGTTCAATATCTGACAATGAATATAATAATATCATTATGAAATACCATGGTTATGAGAGTCAACGGCAGGCATTCCTTCTGATTACTGAGCAATTATCATATATCAACCGTATTAAGCTTGAAAAGGGTATTAATGCATGGCTGATTAATCCGCGTGGTTATGAATATCTGTTGGCTGAAAAGTCATATTCTACTCATAGAAAGTTGGCTACTATAGCAATCTTCAGTCTAATCATATTGCTTAATGGTATTTTTTCGGAAGAAAAGCGGTCTGGGGCAATTAACTTAATCCGTTCGGCAGAAAAAGGTAGAACTTATTTGTTCCATCGGAAAATACTTACCTCAATAACCATAACGATATTAGTATGGATTATTGTATATGGCACGGAACTATATAATGCACATCATTTTATGGGTTTATCCAGTCTGGGAGCTCCGATTCAAAGCCTTCCTTTCTTGAATACTATTCCAGTATCAATGAGCTTAAGGGCTTTTCTGATTGGATTATCCTTGTTACGATTGTTGTTCTTACTATCCGTTTCTTTTATCCTATGTTTCATATCTTTATTAGCAGAAAATGATATACTACCAGCGATTTTGATATTATTAACACCTTCTTTGTTATATATCATAGGGATAAGTCCTTTATCCCACATATCATTGATAGTACCAATCGGATTTATGGAGATTCTACTGGGTACCGACACTTACGCAGAGTTTATTTTGTCGGGTATACTTCTGCTAAGCGGAGTAAAATGTCTGCAAGCGACAAAGCGTAAATGGTGTAATACCACAAGAGTTAGGAGTAGAATATGAAGCTAGAGATTAAAAATTTATCTAAAAGATATGGTAATGTACAGGCTCTGAATAATATCACTGTGACAATGACGGAGGGCATTTATGCAATCCTAGGAGCGAATGGATCGGGAAAAAGTACATTACTTAATCTTATTACGGATAATGTAGCCAGAGAAGAAGGAGAAATTCTTTTTAATGGACACGAGATTCAAAAACTGGGTGCCGATTTTCGTAGAATTGTTGGATTTATGCCTCAACAACAGGGCTTTTATGAACATTTTTCAGCTAAATTATTTTTACTCTATATGGCTGAACTAAAAGGAATTCCCAAGAAAAAGGCTAAGAAAGAAATAAATCATCTCTTAACGCTGGTAAATCTGAGGGAGGTAGCTAATAAGAAACTAAGCGGTTTTTCGGGTGGCATGCGACAGAGAGTATTATTAGCTCAGGCCTTATTGGGAGATCCCAAGATATTAATCCTAGATGAACCAACAGCCGGACTTGATCCTAAGGAACGTATCAGCTTTCGTAATTTTATATCGAGCTTGTCAACCGATAAGATTATTCTATTATCAACCCATATTGTGGGGGATATAGAATGTATTGCTGATCAGGTAATTCTATTAAAAAAGGGAAAGTTAACTATAATGGATACACCTTCTCAATTAATTCATTCTATAGAGAGTAAAGTATCCGAAATATCCTGTCACAAGCAGGACATACAAGATTTGAAGCTTCGCTATCCCACAGGTAGTTTTGTTCAGCAGATAGATGGCTTGAAATTCCGTATCATTAGTGACGATATTCCTACTAATTTCAATATAGTTAAGGATAATATCAGCATGGAGGATGTTTATCTTTACTATTTTGAATGCCAATAAATATTCCACTAAGGGATGTAAATCCCCTTGTTTATTACTATGATTCGGCTACCCTATGATACTATAATAGAGATCCAGACCATAGCTAGTTCTCTCGGGCTCCTTCTCTAGTATTTTAAATGTTCGGATTCCGTCAGGTAGTCGCTCCGCGCTGAGAAACATGGCCCGCTCCGGCTTCCTAGCGTACATAGCCTTTGTAAATTCAAACAGATGGGTTACCATGATGATCATAGTACCATTTTCATAAAGAGCATTGACCACATCAGAAGCAATCTGTGAACCTTCTCGTTCGGTCGTCGTCGCAAAGGATTCATTTAACAATACCAGTGAATTGGAGGTAACCTCGTTTAGGATCCGGCTCATGCGGTTAAGTTCCTCATCTAATTTACCACTGTTCATGACTGTGTCCTCTCGCCGTGTAAAATGAGTGAAGAGACCATCATAGATTCGATTACAGTAATAGTCTGCAGGAACAAACATGCCACATTGCAGCATAATCTGGGCAATACCGATACTGCGAAGGTAGGTTGACTTACCACCCTGGTTGGCACCGGTAATGATGAACAGATCCAAATCCTGAGTATCCAGATCATTACTAACCGGTTTGGACCTGGTATAAATCGCCATGCTCAGATCGTAGAGCCCTCGAAAACGAAAGAGATTGAGGTCACGATTGCTTATCTTTGGAAGACAGGTGTGTATATGCATCTGATCCAATCGAATTTTCAGGTTGGCGCAACCAATATAATAGGCCAGCTGAAAATGAAGATTCTCAAAGAAGGCTGTCAGCTCCTTAATAAAATTCTGATACATCTTAATGATATGGGCTAATCCGGCGGCCTCCATTTCCCGAACATCATTGGCCAGCTGAGAATCCTCCAGCAAAATGACATTCTTCTTAAGCAGCTTATAGTACAGGAGAGTGGCTAAGGAATTGGACTTTCTTTTCTTAAATTCCTCCTTGGACAGATGATTTATTATGATGTCCTTGGATTTTAATCCCTGTCCCACGGTAGCACTGAAGGTAATCTCACCTCCGCTCGTCAGGAAGTTCATCTCATTAATGGAACTTTTGATCTTTTGAACAAATTCATGATTATAATCACTGATTAATCGGTCATAGAAGGCTTTCATACCGGGAGAGGTAAACTTATCTTCGATCTGGTCCGTGTGCTCCTTTACCTTCTCTAAATTACTTACCAGGATACCTAAAAGCTCCAGAGAATGTAGAACACTAATAGAGTTAGACATCTTTACCTTCGATGCAGCACGGGTGGATTCCATAAACTTATCCGTCTCCTCCATAGCCTTAGAGGTTATCTCATAAAGCTGATGAAACTCCTCATAATGCTCAATGCAATCCATCATGATTGCCTGCCGATATAGTATGGTGCTACCCTCCGTCAGACAGTCCGTCATAACGTTACGAACGGTTTTGTAGATATATTTATCATTGCGGGCCATGAATTTGAAGATAATGTCAAGATTCAGATCCTGAACCACTTCACTTCGGTTCATATTTGCATTTTCCGGTCCATACTCGCTATGTTCGTATAATAATCTTACATTCATCTTCGAATCCTCTCCTTAATCTCCTGATAGTTCATATGATGCTTTTCCACTATAGTATTGGCATAGCTTCTACCATCGGCAGGTCTTCTTTCAATCTTAAAGGTTCGGATATTGCTGTCCTCATTTAGAAGTGCTGCCACCAAGCTGACAATTCGGTCGTCCTCCTTCGTCAATTCATAAATATGAGTGACATAGATTCCCAGACAATCGTGGTCCATAAAGTAATCCAGTACCTTTTTTCCCATAAGATAAGCATCATAGGAGGTGGCTGAGGTAAAGATCTCATTTATTATAATAAAGCTATGTGGAGTTACAGCCTCCATCATGTCCTTTAGGCGGAGTAGCTCCTCCTTCAGCTTACCGGCCCCAGTCTCCAGATTCTCCTCCACGGCAAAGTGGGTAAAGATACCGTCATAGACTGGTAGAGCTGCCGTTTCACAGGGCACCATCAAACCGATCGATGCAAAATAGACTATCTGACCCATCGCTCTACCATAGGTGGTCTTACCTCCCTGATTCGGACCGGTAACGATCATAAAACGTTCCTTCTCGTTGAAAACGCAGTCGTTGAATACAACTTCCTTCTTTTTTGTGTAATTCTTTTGCGCCAGGGCCAGGTCATAACCCCTTGTAATATGGAACGCGCCAGCCTCTCGGATCCTTGGATAGCAAAAATGATACTTCATCTCTTGCATTTTGTTACGATATTGGATAAATGCAATATAGAATTGACTTTCTAATTCAAAGGAAAGAATGGTTTCGTTAATGAAATGTTGATATTTCGTATCATATTCCTTCAATGACTGAAAGGTATCGGCATAAGGCTTTCTAAGTACATTTAAGATCGCCGCCTCCAATGAGGATAGCATCGGAGTTCCAAATGGATTCTTCTGATAATAGTGATTCCCGGTAGTACTCTCATGGAAGATATCCTCAAGTTGCTGACAATAATCTTCCTCCACATAGCCAGGCTTTATGATGATTCGATCCCGTTTCAGCTGAATGTGATATTTCATCTGGTCAAACTGTGACATTAGTTCCTTCGTTTCCTTATAAAACTCTGTATAATCCTGCCCCTTCATATAGGTCTCCAACCAGCTCATAAAGGTGACAAGTCCCAGGGAGGAGGGACGCAGCTCCTCCAATTGTTGTTTTAGCTTTTCTATGCTGGTCAGGTAGCAATAAGCCGCGTCCAACTTCCATTTTCTCTTCTGGACCTCTATATCGGTTGCTTCAATATACTCCAAATATTCCTTTGCCTTACGGATTCCTATGGAAAAATCCACGACACACTGATATATCTCCGGTATATCCAGATCACGAAGGACCTCCAAACGGTAATTGATGTCCTCCTGGTTTGCAAGAACATAATAAAATCTTCTTAAATCATACTGCTTCTGTTCCTCCATAATCTCCTGTACAATCTGGTCAAGATTAAGATCATAGAAATACTTTGGCATCGCTATCTTCTCCGGTTCAATATCTCCCGGTTTATTTGCTCCCAATAGACTTTGAAACTCCATAGAATTCGCCCCCCTTCTACCCCTTTTATTCCATTTTTCAAGAACTTATTGTAATTTTACCTTAAAAATAGGAAAGATTCAATCAATTACGAGCTTAATTCCAGTAATGATATACAAACAGCCCCAGGCTCCGGTATGCGGCGGAGGCTGGGGCTGATTAAGGGGGGCTATATTAAAGGGGGGCTATAGCTATAGTAACGTTTTGGTTGTCATGATCCTCAAAGTAAACGCTTCTTATGGTCGTTCGCTTAAGGTGACATTAAGGACCTTTTCTTCATAGGTTCCATCATTCAGGAAACTGACTGACACAGCAATGGTTTCACCAGCACGATAATACTGGATTGTTGTTACTAACTCATTAATTGTCTCTATTTTAATGCCTTCTAGCTTCGTTATGATATAACCGGATTTCAAACCTGCCTTTTCTGCCGGTGAATCCTCCACAACATCATTGATATAGACGCCTAAAGGCATATTAAACTGCTGAGCAAATTCTCCCGTTACTTCCTGGGCTGTTTGTAGATTGACTCCTAAGAAGCCTAGCTGCTCCTCCTCAATCACCTCACGATTCATCAATTGATTTATCATAGGAACAGCATCCGATATGGGTATTGCGTAGCCCATACCTTCCACATCCTGGGAGGCAAATTTCACGGAGTTGATACCGATAACCTCACCCAAGGTATTAATCAATGCTCCACCACTGTTACCGGGGTTGATAGCAGCATCGGTTTGTAGCAGATTCATGGATATACCCTCTATATCAATTTTTCGGTCCAGCGCGCTAATATAACCGACTGTAACTGATTGACCATAACCCAGTGCATTGCCGATAGCGATCGCCATTTGTCCTGCCTTCACTTGATTGGAATCACCAAGGTTAGCTACCTTAATATGATTCAAGGTATCATCTTTTATATTTGAAAGACTTACTTCCAACACAGCTAAATCCGAGCTTGCCTCTGTACCTCGCACACTGGCCTGCGCTGCACTATCATCGGAAAATACGATTTCTACATTCTCTGCACCTTCGATTACATGGTTATTGGTTAAAATCAGGATAGAGTTCTTATTCTGTGCAATGATAATACCAGATCCACTGCCTTTCACCGGCTCATTGAACCTTCTTCCAAAAAAGTCATAATTCGTAATGGTTGAAGAAGAATTGATGGCGACTATAGATGGCATAACCTTCTCAACCACATCCGACACATCAGATACAACTCCATTTTCAAGAGCACTGGTAGGAAGAATATCAATCTTTGTCTCCTCCTCATTTACAGGAGTCGCTAGTATATTATCATTGTTCGTTTCCTCTTGCTTTGTATCGGTATCTGCATCTAGCTTCCGATGGATAACATAATCATATCCGGAGGACGCAGCGCCTACTAGGATTCCAAAGATCAATGCAGCTGCTGTAAATTTAAGAACTTTTTTAAAACTGCCCTTCCTTGACTTTCTTTTCTTAGTCTTAAGCTCCGGTGTCGGATAAAGGTTTGTATTCGGATTATTATAGTTGTTATTATATTCGTCCATATAAAAGTCTCCTTCCAATCTATGTTTAACAATTTAATTTGCTTCGTTAAGCATAGTCTACCAGTAAATTATGTTCACTTTGTGATTAGAGTTTGAATTAAATATGAAAATGTGGAATAAAGTTAGGGCCTTACCGGCAGAAAACATCCCAATATCTTCATTTCCAGGGCTTCTTGTCTTATACAGTGTAGGGCATTCTTAACCGCCGGATCATCGATGCAGCCTTGAATGTCTACAAAAAATCGATATTCAAAAGCCTTCCCTGGAATTGGCCGGGATTCTATGCGGGTCATATTAATCTTATTATAGATAAAATGAGACAGCATATGATATAAGGAACCGCTCGTATGTGGAAGTACAAAACACAGGCTGGTCCGGACCGACTCCTTTTTATAGATTTTCTGGTTGGAAATTATTATAAATCTAGTGGAATTGGTCTCATCATTTTGAATGGAGGCCTGTAGAAGCTTCAACCCAAGCTTCTCACCAGCCCGTCTGCTAGCGATGGCTGCCTGCGTAATATCCCCTTCCTCCAGAATTCTTCGGGCACTACCTGCCGTACTACCACCCGCCATAGGCTTCATCTGAATCTGGTTCTTCAGAAAGCTGGAACACTGAAGTAGCCCTTGAGGATGGGAATATACCTTCCGAATCTGGGAGGT
>CAYMLE010000101.1:0-10486 GCA_964391115.1 uncultured Herbinix sp.
AAGCATATTTTTTTATTTTCTTGCTACATCCATAATTTAGCATCAAAAGACGAACCAAAAAACCATATTTACGTTTAGATCTGGTTAATTCTTTGTAAAATCCTTCAGATTGTAAATTAGGTTGTTTCATCCCACCAGAGACCCCTTGTTCATTTAAAGATCATGTAATTATTGACAATTACCATAAAAAAAACTATAATATAAAAAAGTTTTGTATGATTTATATGCCGGTTGGGCAGTATGCTAAATACTGTTTCAAGTTTAAGCTTGCAGGGTGGAGAGCTTCTTAATTGAGGTGGTTCTTCACCCTTTTTGTATTACCTTAATCCTATGAATGACCAAATAAGTATCATAATCCAGAGAGGAAGCCTATCATGAGTAATTTGATATCAAATACCCTTATGAACTTTAATAAATTCACAAGAAAATTTACTCCTGCTCAAACCATACTCATTAGTTTTTTATTCGTGATTCTATTGGGATCGATTTTGCTATATCTTCCTATCTCACGATCCCCAGGAATTAAGGTCTCCTATTTGGATACTTTCTTTACATCAACCTCTGCAGTGTGCGTTACAGGTCTGACCACCCATATAACGGCAACGACTTGGAGTATCTTCGGTAAGTTTATTATATTATGTCTTATACAAATCGGTGGATTAAGCCTAATAACCTTCTTTACCTATTTTGCAATACATTTAGGCAAAAAAGTAACCATACGGGATCGATTAACCCTCCAAGCCGCTTTTAACAGTTCCAATCTTAATGGTATGGTTCGTATGGTTCTATTAGTAATACGAGGAACCTTATTATGTGAAGGGATTGGAACACTTATTCTATTCCTCTTCTTCTTAAATAACGGCCTAGCTTGGAATCAATCAATTTTTTATGGACTCTTTCATGCTGTATCAGCCTTTTGTAATGCTGGGTTCGATATCATTGGTGATCAAAGCCTGATGGCTTATTCCTCTTCCTTTACCCTAAGCTTTGTTATCATGATACTAATTATCATCGGTGGCATAGGCTTCACGGTATGGAATGATATCGTTCACTATGTAAAATATCGGTTATCCTCAACATCGAAAAGAAAAAAATTACTATCACTACATACGAAATTAGTATTAGTGACAACTCTTATTCTTTTAATTATTGGAACCACTTATTTTATAATAACAGAGTTTGATAATCCAGCTACCATAGGAAACTTTACTTTGCCCCATAAAATATTAGCATCCTCTTTCCAGTCTACAACATTACGTACCGCGGGCTTTAGCTCCATAAACCAAAACGGATTAAGAGAAGCCTCAAAGTTATTTTCCAGTATCTTAATGTTAATCGGAGGCTCCCCCGGTGGCACCGCTGGTGGAATGAAAACTGTAACTATCGCTATTGTGTTTTGCAGTGTATGGACTGTAATAAACAATCGCTATGACAACTATGTATTTGGACGCACACTTACCGATAAGACATTAATGAAAGCTCTTACTATCATTCTTTTGATGTTACTATTATGGGGTGGTTCTACATCCTTACTCTCGATCACAGAACGGAATTCGCCCTATAAACATTCCATTATAGATTTGCTTTATGAGACTTCATCTGCTTTGGGAACGGTTGGATTGACCACAGGAATTACCCCCTTTCTATCAAAAGGAGGCAAGATAATTATCATGATTTGTATGTTTATAGGTAGAATCGGTCCTATCACATTAGTCGTTTCATTGGCTCACCGCTCAAGCCAGATTGATTCATCCATTCATTATCCGAATGAAGATGTTATGATCGGATAGAAGCTAATATGATGTTTGTAATCCAAAATGTTAAATACATTAATTAATGGAGGCATTTATGAAAAAGTTTAAAGTAGATAAACACACTCAGTTTGCAGTATTAGGTTTGGGTAAGTTTGGTCGAAGTATGGCAGAAACCTTATTTGAAAATGGACACGATGTTTTTTGTTGTGATCTTAACGAAAGTATGGTTCGAGAAGTTTCAGAATATGCTACACATGCAGTACAAGCGGATGCATCTGATAAAACAGTGTTAGAGCGAATTGGGTTAAGGAATTTTGATGTCGTAATCATCTCCTTTAGTAATGATTTCGAGGCATCTGTGATCACCGCTATGATTGCAAAAGAAATGAATGTCCCCTATGTTATTGCGAAGGCAAATGGCTTAAGACAAAAACAAATTCTTGAAACCATAGGAGTTAATCGCGTAATATTACCAGAGAAGGAGATGGGTGAAAAAGTTGCCTATGAGTTAATCACTAATGATCTCCTGGGTTATATTCATCGCTCCGATGATTTTGATATTATCGAAATGAAGCCCCAACCAAACTGGGTAGGAAAAAGCTTGAGTAAATTAAGATTACGGCAAACAGAAGCCATTAATATCATCGCGATAATACGTGGTAACGAAGTTATGGCAGTTATTGATCCACAGGTAGAATTGGAAGAAAGTGATGGCCTAATTGTGTTAAAATCCAGAAAATAGATATCGCTTGATTCACCTTAATATTATTATAATCGGTTCGTTCAAATCGTACATTATTGTGTAATCAAAATAAGCAAAATCCAAAAAAGTAGGGACTAAGCAATGTTTCAATGTTTAATCCCTACTTTTTCTATGCTTGTGAAACCGAACTACATGAATAACAATAGGCTAATTGCCATAACACCCATTCCTGCGATAAGACCATAAATAGATAGATGATGCTCACCATACTCTCTTGCTGAAGGCAATAGCTCATCAAGACTGATATACACCATAATACCAGCAACTACGGAAAAGATTAAACCAAACATGATATTATTAAAAAAGCGGTATAAGAGAATATATCCTACGAGAGCTCCAACTGGCTCTGATAGTCCCGACAATAATGATAGTTTAAACGCTTTCCTTCTACTTCCGGTAGCATAAAATACGGGAACCGCCACAGCGATACCTTCCGGTATGTTGTGTATAGCAATCGCAACTGCGATTGGAATACCTACTGTGGGATCACTTAGGGCAGCTGTAAAGGTTGCTAGTCCCTCAGGAAAATTATGAATCGCTATCGCAAGGGCCGTAAACATTCCCATCCTCATAAGATTCGATTTATGGTCCTCACTTTTACCATCCATTTCTTCTACCGTATGTATTTCATGTGGATTCTCAGAAGAGGGAATCAACTTATCTATAAGAGCGATCAAAAAGATTCCTAAGAAAAACCCGCCTACTGTAGCCCATGTGCCACCCTTGACTCCTAATTCAATAACAAGGGTATCCTTTGCTTTTGCAAATATTTCAACAAAGGAAACATATATCATGACACCTGCTGAAAAGCCTAATACAATTGATAGAAATTTAGTATTTGTTTTTTTTGTTATTAATGCAAGTGCACCACCAATTCCTGTTGAAAGGCCAGCAAAAAGTGTAAGTACAAATGCAAATACGATACCAGAAAAATCCATAATGGTTCCCCCTACTAATTTAATTTTTATGTCTTTGAATAGCATCATAAATTACTATGGTATATCTTTTATAAAAAGCTATTCTTATAAATTCGTTCTATATCTTCTATCCTTACTTCTTCTGGATGATTTCTTAGTTTCTCTTTATGATTTGTAAAGCTAGTTGCATACTCTGATATTTCTTCTAATGATAATTTGATATCTACTTGAATCAAGGTATCCATGATATTTTCCAGCTGCTCGATATTCTCCAATCCTGTTTCATTTAGCATGCATAATACCTTTTCTTTGTTCTGAAAGCTCTTTAGATATTCTACCATAAGTACACCATTCGCCAGACCATGAGGTAAGCCCTTATGATAGGTTAAGGCATATCCCATTCCATGGGGTAATGATGTTCCAGTTTGAGCTATGGCTATTCCTCCGAACATAGAAGCTAACATGACCTTATCTCTAAAATCCACCGTGAGCTCCTTATTTAACAAATACTTAAAACAAGTATTAAATAACTGCAACCCCTTTACTGCATACAGCTCAGACATAAGCGTGGCATTGGAATTTAAATAGCTTTCTACCAGATGGGTAAATGCATCGATCGCCGTATTGACCGTGATGCCATAGGGGATGTCGTCTGTAAAACTACTATCGAGATAAGCTATGACAGGAAAAACGACCTGTCCTAAATTTTTCTTGGTTTTCTCTTTATGAACGGTGACTATGCTATATTGTGTAACCTCAGAACCTGTCCCTGAAGTCGTCGGTACTGCTACCACTGGAATGCTTTCTAGCTTACCGCTAGAGAATATATTATCCATATTTATCTGTGGGTTTTTTATATATATTGCAACCGCTTTTGATGCGTCTAAGGGGGAGCCTCCTCCTATCCCTATTACAAATTCGACCTTCTCTTCTTTCCCTAATCTGGCAGCCTTCTCAATCGTTTCTAAGGATGGATTTTCTTCTACCTCATCAAATAATACATAATCAATATGTAAACTCTTTAAAGCTTCTTGTATTTGTACTAGGGATCCATTTTTCTTCGAGGACGTTTTTCCTGTAATTATGAATGCTTTTTTACCCAACTTTTCCATGTCATATTTATATTGCTCAATTACACCTCTGCCAAAATTAATTTTAGTTGGCATCTTATAATGAAAGCTCATGATAAACCCTCCTTAATCATAACGCTATTTTATGCTGCTTTTATTCAGTTCCTACGGTTTCTAAACAGCTCCTAAATATCTTCTAAATAGCTTTTATACAGCTTCTATATAGTTTCTATATAGTTCCTAATCAGCTTCTATACCGCTTACTCCCAGTCTTTCCAAATCTCTGGCTTGTATCCAATCGTTGCGTCCTTACCTTTTCTCACAATTGGTGTCAATAAAACCTGTTGATTCTCAAAGACCTTGTCCTCTTTGTCCTGATCCGATAAATATTTAAGTAAAGCTATTGTAATCTTGTCCTTGCAGCTTTCATTTATCATAGAATCAACCCCACCAACGGACTGTTTCACATTATTAAATTCGCCTTTACTCATTTCCTTTTCTTTTAAATCAATAAACTGGAACTTTACACCCCGCTCCTTAAAATACCGTTGTGCCTTCTTTGTATCAAAGCACTTTGTATTACCAAAGATCTGTATATTCACAACTCCGGACCTCCCTTATACTGCCTTTCCTATCTCTAATCTCAGCATACTCAATCCTTTGATTTTGCATTCATTTTCTTCTTCTTTTTGCCTTTTGTCATAAGATAGCTTTCCTCAATCATTCGAATGATATCTTTATCCGGAACTGTCCCGTCCAATATTATCGAATTCCAGTGTTCTTTATTCATATGATATCCTGGCAACACTGACGGAAAAGCCCTTCTCCAGAAATCTCTCCATTCGGGATCACATTTAACATTAATCCATATATATCCCTCTTTTTCATAGATCCATGCAAATACTTTCTTATTTTCCTTATGCCGCATCAGTGTCCAGTTCGGATCACGAAAAGGGTAATCTTCATATACATTAGCATAGTTATTACATAATGCAATTGCCTCTGTTCGAGTGAACATTATAACCCCCCGTTTATCACTTATTTTAATTATTGTATCATAATACTTCATAATATACATCAATTTTTAAACTAATCTGTCGAATAATACATTATATTAAATAAAACTAATATCGCTTTATATAAAACAAGCTCTACATATGCAGAGCTTGTTTTATATGTGCTATTGGTAATCAAAAAGATTTGTTTTTACAGATAGCTTATAGAGCCTTTTCACCCTTTTCTCCGGTTCTTATTCTTATAACATCTTCAATATTAGTAATAAAGATTTTACCATCTCCTACTTCCCCGGTATAGGCTTTTTTAAGAATGATATTCGTGATCTTATCCAAATTCTCATCCCTTACAACAAGTTCAATACTAATCTTAGATATTAGATCAATTTCATATTTTTCTCCACGCCAAGACCGCACAATACCTTTTTGATTTCCCTGACCCATAACCTCAGACACGGTAATACCACCATAGAAATCCACCGTTTCCAAAGCATAACGTACCTCTGACAATTTTTCAGGACGGATAATTGCTTTCACCTGTTTCATATCTACTACAACTCCCTTCTGCATTATATCCTTTAACATATTTGCGAAACATAAGCTTATAGCGAAATATTAGATCTTCAAAAAATAGCAAATCATTACATAACTTTAAGCTTAAAGAGAAATATTACAACTTCAAATGGCAACAAAACATTACATAACTTTAAGCTTATTTGGTTTTTCCTCGGATACAGAATCTGCATCCTCCAAGAGATGAATAAAATTATATTTGCGAGACAAGAACTCTGGATAAGCTTCATTTCCATGTTCACCGATGTCCAAACCATTCAGTTCTTCCTTTACCGATACCCTAAGTCCGATTGTCTTCTTTATAACCAACCATACTACTGCGCTTAGAATAAATACAAAGGCTCCAACCGATATAACACCCACCGCCTGAATTCCCAGCTGCTTTACTCCGCCTCCAAAGAATAATCCATTGATTTCATTTCCAATTATCCCTTTTTCAGCAAATAACCCGATCGATAAGGTTCCGAAGATACCATTGGCTAAGTGAACTGCTGTTGCTCCAACGGGGTCATCTAATTTAAGTCTATCAAAGAATAAAGATGCAAATACAACCAGTAAACCTGCAATAGCACCGATGATTAACGAGCTGGTTACGCTAACATAAGCACATGCCGGTGTAATAGCAACTAAGCCTGCCAGTAAACCATTAATGGACATACTCATATCCGGCTTTCCAAGCTTAATCCATGCTGTGGCAGTTGCAACCAAAATACCCATAGCACCAGCCATATTTGTTACTACTAAAATATGGCCAATGGCCTCCGGATTAGCCTCCATGGTAGATCCGGGATTAAAACCGAACCAGCCAAACCATAGAATTAAAGCACCGATTGTTGCCAGAGCTACGCTATGACCAGGAATGGCATTGATTTTGCCGGATTTTGTGTATTTACCGATTCTTGGTCCTAATATCATAATACCAGAGAGTGCCGCCCATCCACCAATGGAATGCACTGTGGTTCCTCCTGCAAAATCAAGGAAGCCTAGATTGGCTAGCCATCCACCGCCCCAGATCCAATGACCTGCCACCGGATATATAACCATCGTTAAAACCAAAGAGAAGATAATAAATGAAATGTACTTAATTCTCTCCGCAACCGCTCCTGAGACAATGGTTGCCGCCGTTCCACAAAAAACGAGTTGAAAGAAGAACTTAATCCAGAAGGGAACTCCTGCCCAAGATATTGCAGAATATACTCCTTCATATGCCTCTCCGACATTCGGTGAATTATCCGCACCAGACGCAAAGAACAAACCCTGTGTACCAATAAAATCATTACCATCACCAAACATTAGGCCCCAACCTAACAAGAGAAACCCTAGGGATGACACAGCAAATACTATGAAGTTCTTGGACATAATATTAACGGTGTTCTTAGAACGGGCCATTCCACTTTCCAAAGCTGCAAAGCCTAAGTTCATAAAGAATACTAGCAATCCAGCGAAAACAACCCATAAGGTATCAACAATAACTTTTGTTTCCATACTCATTCCTTCTTCCTTTTTTATTATTTTATATAAAAAGACGTCAAAACCATGTTTGGTATTGACGCCTTCGTCTATTTTATTATTCATTCATTTTTATTAGGTCTATTGATCTAAAGCTGATGGATATTGATAAGCTCTGTATTCGATTCACTATATTGACTATCTAGAGCCTCCACCAATGCATTGGCGGTATCAATGGAGGTAAGGCAGGGAATACCTAGTTGTATCGCCTTCCTACGCAGCTTAACACTGTCCCTGGCTGGGTCTCTGCCTTTCGCTGAAGTAGATATGATATAGCTGATGCAGTTACTTTCCATTCGCTTAATTGCATGATTGGGTCCCTCGTGGATCTTATCCATAACCTCAACCTTCAGACCTGCTTGATGAAGAACTCTCGCGCATCCTTTCGTTGCATATAGCTGAAATCCCATAGAAGCAAACTTCCTTGCCATCGGGGCAATCTCTGCTTTATCATCATTACGAACGCTGATAAATACACCGCCCTCCTTATACATTTTATAACCTGCTGCCACCAGTCCCTTATACAACCCTTCTTGCAGGCTTTTACCAATACCAAGTACTTCTCCTGTGGACTTCATCTCCGGTCCCAGTTGAGTATCCAGATCCGGTAGCTTATCAAAGGAAAATACTGGTACTTTTACAGCAACATAGGGAGAGGACGGCTTATATAAGCCTAGGCCAAATTCGAATTCTGTTAGCTTTCTCCCTAAGCTTACCTTTGTTGATAGCTCGCACATAGGAACATTGGTAACCTTGCTTAAATAGGGAATGGTTCTTGAGGCCCTGGGATTTACCTCAATAATATAAATCTCCCCCTGTGTAACAATCAACTGAATATTAATCAATCCTACTGCTTTTAATGCCATGCATATTCGTTTGGTAATATCCGTTACTTTTGTCTCAGTATCTTCATCCATATGTGGAGCCGGATATACTGCGATACTGTCCCCGGAATGAATCCCCGTTCGTTCGATATGCTCCATTATCCCGGGTATTAATATATCCTCACCATCACAAATAGCATCCACCTCAATCTCAATACCACTGATATATTTATCTATCAGTACAGGATTATCTGGATTCGTATCCAGGATGATCTTCATATATTCCAAGATGTCTTCATCCGTATAAGCTATAATCATATTTTGACCACCTAGAACATAAGAAGGTCTGATTAGAACTGGATAGGTCAAGCGATTTGCAATCTCAAGCGCTTGCTTCATACTCGATACAGCATATCCCTGCGGTCTCATAACACCGAGCTCCTCCAATAGGGCATCAAACCGTTTACGATCCTCAGCCATATCAATACTTTCTGCCGAGGTTCCAATAATCGGTATTCCTGCATTACTTAAGGCTTTTGTCAGCTTTATTGCGGTCTGGCCTCCGAAGGAAACAATGACTCCAATCGGTTTTTCCTGTTCCACAATAGCTAGAACATCTTCCTCACACAGTGGCTCAAAATACAGTCGATCACCAATATCAAAATCGGTAGAAACCGTCTCCGGATTATTATTAATGACAATGACCTCATAACCCATCTTTTTTAATGTCCATACACATTGAACACATGCATAATCAAATTCAATTCCCTGCCCGATCCGGATCGGACCTGAACCAAGCACTACAACTCTCTCCTTAACCGATGCTTGAATAAAATCGAAGGCTTCATTCTTGGCTCCCATTTCTTCTGTATCAAAGGTAGAATAAAAATATGGTGTTTCTGCCTGGAACTCACCTGCACAGGTATCTACCATCTTATAGGCAGGTACCGCCGATGGATACCCTATTTCCCTTCCGCTCAGCCTTCGTATCGTTTCGTCCAAATATCCAAGGCGTTTTCCCTCTATATATAGCTCTTTTGTTAGGAGAGTTTCTTTTAGCTTCCTCTCATAATGAACTAACTTATCTAAACGAAATAGAAACCATCGATCAATCCTTGTAATCTGATGGATTTTATCCACCGATATACCACGTTGTAATGCTTCAAAGATGTAAAAGAGCCTTTCGTCCGTCGGGATTTTAAGTTTCTCCATAAGCTCCTGCTTCGATGCTGAGACGCATTTCTCATGAAACAATGTCTTTTTTCCGATCTCCGCTCCCCGGATTGCCTTCATTAAGGCTGCTTCAAAGGTATCCGCTATGCTCATTACTTCACCGGTCGCCTTCATCTGTGTCCCTAAATTACGATTCGCATAGACGAATTTATCAAAGGGCCATTTCGGAAATTTTACTGCCACATAATCCAAGGTTGGTTCAAATGCCGCATAGGTTCTACCGGTAATCTGATTCTTAATCTCATCTAAGGTATAACCAATTGCAATCTTAGTAGCAACCTTTGCAATCGGATAACCAGTGGCTTTCGAGGCCAATGCAGAAGATCGGGAAACTCTAGGATTTACCTCTATAACCGCATATTCGAAGGAATTCGGATGAAGCGCAAATTGGCAATTGCAACCACCCTCTACCTTAAGGGCTTCTACGATGGTAAGCGCTGCCGATCGAAGCATCTGATATTCTTTATCTGCCAAGGTTACCACCGGTGCAATAACAATACTGTCTCCGGTATGGATACCGACTGGATCAAAGTTCTCCATGGAACATACGGCTATGGTATTGCCGGCTTTATCACGCATTACCTCAAACTCAATTTCTTTCCAGCCTGCTACCGACTTTTCAATAATGATTTGATGGATTGGTGATAGATGAAGCCCCATCTCTGCAATTCCTCGAAGTTCCACTTCATTTTCGACGATTCCTCCGCCAGAACCTCCGAGCGTAAAGGCGGGACGAACGATAACCGGATAACCAAGCCGCTTCACACAATTGACTGCACTTTCGATGTCATATACAACTTCGGAAGGTATCACCGGCTTACCAATGCCTT
>CAYMLE010000102.1:0-1997 GCA_964391115.1 uncultured Herbinix sp.
CGAAAGATTGCTAAATAAACCATGCCATTTAAGATCTCAATCAAAGGATATTGAATTGAAATATGTGTTTTACAATTACGGCACTTTCCTTTTAGCAAAATATAACTAACCACAGGAATTAAATCATACCATTGTATCGGTTTGTTACATAAACTACAGTGGGAAGGAACAAATACAATACTATTGCCAGTTGGTATTCGATAGATACAAACATTCAAAAAGCTTCCGATGATTATTCCATACAAAAAAACAAATATGTAAAGTAAAACATCCCCCATAACATTAACCCCTTCAGATTTATGATAAATAAACCACATATAAATTTTACAATATAAGTATCTTTACCAGTAATAACCTATATTTTTTGTAATTATTACTATTTCATCTATATTATAATAAATTTTGTCAAATATTACAAGTTATAATATAAATTTTAGTAGTATTTTTATTTATAGTTTCAAATATGCTCGTTTTTTTATTTTTTTTTATTAACAATGAACATTTTTTTAACAATAAAGCTTAATTAACACCAATATATATTTATTTATTTTCATTGATCAGACATATGACACCTGAACCTATATTAAATCGAAATACAAATTGACCTCCCCAAAAATATCGTGTAAAATGTTACTTCGTAGGCTTAAATCGAAATATATGCTGTCATAATTAGCATTAGATAAATAAGGAGTTATATCGATGAGTATTTTAAATGTTACAAATCTTAGCCACGGCTTTGGTGACCGTGCCATCTTCAATAATGTTTCCTTTCGTTTACTAAAGGGAGAACACATCGGCCTGATTGGTGCCAATGGAGAAGGAAAATCCACCTTTATGAATATTGTCACAGGAAAATTGATGCCTGATGAGGGTAAAGTAGAATGGGCAAAGCATGTCCGCGCCGGTTACCTGGACCAGCACACAGAGTTGGAAGCCGGAATGACCTTACGTAGTGTTCTTCAAGCTGCCTTCTCCCATCTCTTTGACCTAGAACAGAAGATGAACGAAATCTGTGATGCCATGGCGACTGCCACAGAGGATGAGTTAACGGAGATGGTGGAAGAATTAGGTGTCATACAGGATTTGCTAATGATTCATGATTTTTATAATATTGATTCCAAGGTCGACGAAATAGCGCACGCTCTTGGGCTAGATGAACTGGGGCTAGATCGTGATGTGAATGACCTGAGCGGTGGCCAGAGAACGAAGCTGCTTCTTGGCAAGCTGTTACTAGAGAAACCGGATATCCTGCTCCTAGACGAGCCGACCAACTATCTAGATGTCCAGCATATCGAGTGGCTGAAGCGGTATCTTAATGATTATGAGAATGCTTTTATTTTGATTTCCCATGACATTCCCTTTCTCAATAGTGTAATTAATATCATCTATCACATGGAAAACCAAGAATTGAATCGCTATGTCGGTGATTATAATAAATTTATGGAAGTACACGAGATGAAGAAATCTCAGTTGGAAGCCGCTTATAAGCGTCAGCAGAAAGAAATCGAGGAGCTCGAGGACTTCGTTGCACGTAATAAGGCTCGCGTCTCAACCCGTAATATGGCTATGTCACGACAGAAGAAGCTAGATAAGATGGACGTGATTGAGCTAGCGAAGGATAAGCCGAAGCCAGAATTTTATTTCAAAGAAGCCAGAGCCGCTAGCAAATACATCTTCCAGTCGGAGGATCTTATCATCGGTTATGAGGAACCCCTATCTTCTCCTCTAACACTCTCTATGGAACGGGGTGATAAAATCGCCCTCACCGGAGCAAATGGTATTGGAAAAACCACCTTATTAAAGAGTATCCTGGGCTTAATTGATCCCTTACGTGGCAAGGTTACTCTGGGAGATTATCTAAGCATTGGGTATTTTGAACAGGAGATGACTCCTGGGAATACGACTACCTGTATCGAAGAGATATGGAAGGATTTCCCCGGTTTTACTCAATATGAAGTCCGTTCTGCTCTGGCCAAATGCGGACTTACCACCAAGCA
>CAYMLE010000102.1:2007-10401 GCA_964391115.1 uncultured Herbinix sp.
TATCGAGAGTCAAGTCCGAGTATTAAGTGGTGGTGAACAGGCAAAAGTCCGCTTATGTAAGCTAATTAACCGTGAAACAAATATCCTACTTCTAGATGAGCCCACTAACCATCTGGATGTGGATGCAAAGAACGAATTAAAACGTGCTTTGCAGGAATATAAGGGAAGTATCCTAATGGTCTGCCATGAACCCGAATTTTATGACGGTTTGGCGACGAAGGTTTGGGATTGTTCCCAATGGACAACAAAGAAATAGAGTCCGAACCATTGAATAAATAAATGGTATAACTATTTTTTATATTACATTCCAGAAAAAAATCGCCAATTTGCATCTTTGTGTTTAATAAGTATAGATTCCAACTTATGATCTATTCTACGGTTAACACAAAAGCAAATTGACGATTTTTTTCATATGATATTATTATCTGATCCATCTTAATTCAGATTGTTTGAATCGCCTCTTTCATCCGTTTCACATATTCCCGCACCACCGGAATACAATCGTTTCCATACTCTTCAATGATCCGTACAATCCCACTTCCTACAATTACTCCATCGGAAATGGCAGCCATTTTCCTCGCCTGCTCTGGGGTAGATATCCCAAAACCGATGGCACAGGGAATGTTCTTAATCCTTTTCACCTTCTTGATCAAAGTATCTATCTGATACCCAAGATCCTTTCGAATCCCCGTAACCCCCATGGAGGATACACAGTAGATAAACCCTTGTGAATTCATGGCTATCCGTTCAATTCTACCTTCCGAAGTAGGAGCGACAAATGATATCAAGGAGATTCCACAACTCTCACAATAGGGTAGGAATTCCTCTCGTTCCTCAAAGGGCAAATCAGGAATAATCAGTGCTTCGATATTATATTTCTTACATTTTTGTATGAAGTGTTCCGCACCATAATGAAAAACAAGATTAGCATAGGTCATGAATGCGATCGGTACATCACAGGTTCGACGGACTTGCTTTATCATATCCAATATTTTATCCACGGTAACTCCACCCCGTAGCGCTCGCTCATCTGCTGCCTGTATCACAGGCCCTTCCGCCATTGGGTCAGAAAATGGGATCCCAATTTCAATTAGATCTGCCCCTGCTTCTGCCATTTCGATAATTAACTCCTGTGTTACTAAAAGATTAGGATCCCCCGCCGTAATAAATGGAATAAAAGCTTTCCCCTTTGAAAATACTTTTTCTAATCTATTCATACATTTCTTCCCCCCGATATCTTGCTATTGCAGCTACATCCTTATCTCCTCTTCCGGAGAGACAGATAACCATGATCTTATCCTTACCTAGAATTGGTGCTAGTTTTCTACCATAAGCTATGGCATGAGCACTTTCTATCGCAGGAATGATTCCTTCCTTTCGAGAGAGATATTCTAGAGCAGAAACTGCCTCATCATCGGTAACTGCTACATATTCTGCTCTCCCCATATCCTTAAGAAATGCATGCTCCGGCCCCACTCCGGGATAATCCAGTCCAGCTGATATGGAATATACTGGTGCAATCTGCCCAAAATCATCCTGACAAAAATATGACTTCATCCCATGAAATATTCCTAGCTTACCGGTAGTCATCGTGGCTGCTGTATCCATCGTATCAATTCCTCTGCCTGCTGCCTCACAGCCAATTAATTTCACACTCTGATCTTTAATAAATTCATAAAAGGTACCCATGGCATTACTTCCTCCTCCAACACAGGCAAGTACTGCATCCGGTAGCCTTCCTTCTATGTCAAGAATTTGATCCTTTATCTCACTACCAATTACGCTCTGAAAATCTCTAACCATAGTAGGAAATGGATGAGGACCCATAACGGAACCAATGACATAGTGGGTATCGTCCACACGATTGGTCCACTCTCGCATCGCTTCATTCACTGCATCCTTTAGTGTTTTAGTTCCTGTGGTTACCGGATGCACCCTTGCTCCCAACAATTCCATACGATATACATTCATAGCCTGGCGCTTTGTATCCTCCAAGCCCATAAACACCTCGCATTCCATGTCCAATAGGGCTGCTGCTGTCGCTGTGGCCACCCCATGTTGTCCAGCCCCAGTCTCCGCTATTACTCTTCTTTTCCCCATCTTTTTTGCTAGTAGAACTTGACCAAGTACATTGTTGATTTTATGAGATCCCGTATGATTAAGATCCTCTCTTTTTAGATATATTTTAGCTCCATTCAAATCTTCTGTCATCTTACGAGCATAATACAAAAGAGAAGGACGCCCAGCATAATTCTTAAGTAAATCATCTAATTCTGTTTGAAAGCTTTCCTCCCGCCGATAGTATTCATAGGCTACCTCCAATTCCTGAATCGCCTGCATCAATGTCTCTGGTACATATTGCCCTCCATGGACTCCAAATCTTCCCTGCTTCATAGCCTCACTCTCCTTATCCTTATCAAAAAACTCCATCTTTTTCTCAAGCTCTTTATCCTTATCATAAACTCCATCATTTTCTCAAGCCCTATATCCTTATCATAAACTCCGTCATCTTCTCAAGCTCTATATCCTTATCATAAACCCCATCATTTTCTCAAGCTCTTTATCCTTATCATAAACCCCATCATCTTCTCAATCTCTTTATCCTTATCATAAACCCCATCATCTTCTCAAGCTCTTTATCCTTGTCATAAACTCCATCATCTTCTCAGGGTCTTTAACACCACCGCTCTCCACTCCACTACTTACATCAACACAATAGGGATTACACTGTTGAATTGCTTTGGATATATTGTCATAATGTAATCCTCCCGCCAGAAAGAATGGCTTTTCCACATTACTCAAAAGAGACCAGTCAAAGCTCGTGCCACTTCCCCCATATGTTTGATAGCGAAAAGAATCAAATAATATATAATCGCAATCATAATCATGGGAGGCTTCAACATCCTTACGATCTCTCACTCGGACTGCTTTGATTATTTTGTTGGGAATCCGATCCTTTAATTGCCTTATATAGTCTCCATCCTCATCTCCATGAAGCTGGACCAAGTCAATAAGGGATTGCTGGCACAGTTCAACAATTCTTTGAATATCTTCATTCACAAACACTCCAACCGTTTGTATAGTCGGATCAAGCTTCTCCCTAAGTTTTTGCGCCTGCTCTTCAGATATTTGCCTATGACTATCTGCAAATACAAAGCCAATATAATCCGGATGTAATCGATTTGCGGCCTCTATATCACTGGTTCTTGAGAGTCCGCATATTTTTATCGCAGTCATACGCTCCCCCTTAATTGTCTCAAGAATTCTCTTCGATCCTTACTCTTCATTAACGCCTCACCGATTAAGACAGCATCAACCCCAGCCTCTCTTAGAAGCTGCATATCCTCTCTTGTATGAATACCACTCTCTGCAACAAATAGAATTTCCTTCGGTACCAGTTCTCTCAGTCGTACACAATTTTGAATATCAACCTGGAAGGTATCTAAATTACGATTATTAACACCGATAATTCTTGCTCCAGATTCCAACGCAGAATCAATCTCCTTCTCCGTATGAGCCTCTACCAATGCGGATAAACCTAGATGGTTACAGATGTTTAAATACTCTTTTAACTTATCCTGTGGCAAGAGGGAGCAAATCAGTAAAACAGCACCTGCCCCTAGCAGCTTCGCTTCATAAATCTGATATTCATCCAGTATAAAATCCTTACGAAGTATCGGTATCTTCACCTCTTTACTTATTTCTTCAAGATATCTATCAGAACCCATGAAATACTCTGGTTCCGTTAGTACTGAAATCGCAGTGGCTCCGGCATCTTCATACTCTTTTGCAATTGATCGATACGGGAAGTCATGGGATATAACTCCTTTGGAGGGAGAGGCTTTCTTTATCTCACAGATAAAAGCAATCTCCTTCTTAAAATGTTCTTTCTTAAAATTCTCATAATTAAAACTCTCATAATTTTCATTCTTTAAATTATCTTTATTCAAATGCTCCTTCTTAAAATGTTCCTCATTTACCTCTTCGTGGCCTTCTCCTAGCTTCACGGTTCTCATCTTTAATATGGATTCTTCAAAGGCATTGGCCCTTTGCCCCATATCCTTCTGCATACTTTTCTTACCATAAAGTTGATGTTTTAATTCCTCCAAAGAACGCCTATTCTTGGCCGTTTCTATTCTTTTTCTAGTTGCCTTCGCTATTTCATCAAGAATCATACATAATCACCCGTCCTTCATCCCCTCTTTCCATTATTCATTGGATAGTTTAATGAAATGATTAAGCTGTTCCAACGCCTTACCACTGTCTATCATTTTACCTGCTAACCTAACACACTCACGTAAGGTAATGTCGTTATAGACCATCGATAGACAAATGGCACTGTTAAGCAAAACAATATCCCGTTTGGCTCCTTTTTCTCCCTTTAAGATTTTCATAGCAATCTCTGCGTTCATCGCAGGATTTCCTCCTACCAAATCCTCCGGTTCACAATAATCAAAGCCGAACTGTAGGGGATCCAGAAAAAAGCTATTAATCACTCCATGGTTCACCTCACAGACTGTTGTTTTTGATGTCAAGCTGACCTCATCCAAACCATCATGACCATGTACCACCATGGCTCTATTGATACCAAGGTTGGCTAACACCTTG
Organism: uncultured Herbinix sp.; assembly: GCA_964391115.1. Taxonomy (GTDB): domain Bacteria; phylum Bacillota; class Clostridia; order Lachnospirales; family Lachnospiraceae; genus Mobilitalea. Next base: position 6,616 of record CAYMLE010000102.1, read on the forward strand.
GCCATAGGCTCCACTAACCTTTCATCATAGACACCAAGGAGAATTCGACTGGCATCTGCGGGATTAGCCAAAGGGCCTAATATATTAAAAACTGTCCTCACTCGCAATTCTTTTCTTACCGGCGCAGCATACTTCATAGAGGAGTGGTATAATGGTGCAAACATAAAACAGAGTCCTATTTCCTCAAGGATTTTTTTACTCTTTTCTACTGGAATATCGATCTTAACTCCAAGGGCTTCGAGAACATCTGCACTCCCACATTTGCTGGAGACACTCCGATTTCCGTGCTTTGCAACAGGGATTCCAGCAGCCGATATCACAAGGGAGGATATCGTAGATATGTTAAAGGTATTCGCTTCGTCCCCTCCGGTGCCGACAATGTCCAACACCTCTTTCTCATGCTTTAGTTTCAAACCATAATCCCGCATTACCATAGCACAGGCCGTTATCTCCTCGACCGTTTCGCCCTTCATCCTTAGGGCTGTAATATAACTTGCAATCTGAGCCTGAGTTGCATCGCCAGCCATGATTTCACTCATCACCTTCATAGCCATAGACAACTCTATATCTTCCTTATTCAGTAATTGGTAAATAGCCTCCTGTATCATACTTGCTCTCCTCCAATTCTTAAGAAATTTTCCATGATTCGTTTCCCTTGAGGCGTTAAGATTGATTCTGGGTGAAACTGCAATCCATAGATTTCGTATTTGCTATGCTTAATCCCCATGATGTTGCCATCTTCGTCCTCTGCTATAACAAGTAAATGATCCGGAAGAGTCATCCTATCAACAATGAGTGAGTGATACCTTGCAGCCTGAATGATGGGAGGAAGGCCATAAAACATCTTATTTCCATTGGCAATTTGAATATCGCTAATCTTCCCATGCATAAGTTTATTAGCCGGTTTGATCGTCCCTCCAAAGGCTTCCCCAATCGCCTGATGTCCGAGACAGACCCCCAGAATTGGTACCACTCCCTTAAGTTCCCGAATTAGCTCCTCACAGATACCTGCATCGGCGGGATATCCTGGTCCTGGGGATAAAATAATATGGGATGGCTTTAATTGTTTGATCTCATGGAGAGTCATCTCATCATTTCTTATCACCTTGATAGAATCAGAGTCACTCCCAACTAAATGTACAAGATTATAAGTAAAACTATCATAGTTATCAATGATTATAATCATAATGTTCCACCTCCCATGCTTTATGGATTGCCTCCATCACTGCCTTTGCCTTGTTCAAGGTCTCTTCATATTCCCGTTCTGGAATGCTGTCGGCAACGATGCCAGCTCCTGCCCGAACATAGACGACATCCTTCTTCTTTATGGCCATCCGTATCGCAATGCAGGTATCCATGGTTCCATTAAAATCGATATAGCCAATGGCTCCTCCATAGATTCCCCTTGTATCCTGCTCTAGTTCATGAATGATTTCACAAGCTCTTATTTTTGGTGCCCCAGACAGAGTTCCTGCTGGAAGAATTGCTTTCAATGCATCCAGCGAATCCATTCCCTTCTCCAGCTCTCCCTCAACAACGGATGTAAGGTGCATGATTTTAGAGAACTTTTGTATCTCCATATACTTGGTCACACACACCGAATTCATTTTTGATACCTTCCCAATATCATTTCTGGCTAGATCAACCAACATATTATGTTCCGATAACTCCTTCTCATCTGTGATAAGTTCCTTTTCCATTGCCATATCTTCTTGTTCATCTCTTCCCCTAGGTCGAGACCCGGCGATTGGAAAGGTGATAACCCTTCCCTTTGATAATCGCACCAGAGTCTCCGGTGAAGAAGCCATTAATTCAACCTCTCCATTGCAAAGGTATACCATATAGGGGGAGGGATTCGTGGTTCTTAATACTCTATAGGCATTCATTAAGCTTTCTTTATATTCTGTCTTGAAGGTTCTGGATATTACAGCCTGAAATATATCACCACTTTGAATGTAGTGCCTTGTCTGTTCTACCATTTTGCAAAACGCTTCTTTACTTAACTCGCAGGTAAATTCTATTTCTTTTCTAGCTTCAGTCTCTTGTTCATAGAGAGGCTCCTGAATGATATTTACGATTCTTTTTATTTGTCTTACAGCGATGTCGTAATTATTCTTCAGATCATCGGTCCGTATATTGATGATGATAAAGAGCTTTTGTTTTAGGTGATCATAAGCAATTACATGTTCAAATAGTAAAAGGTCATAATCGTTGAAATCATTCCTTTCAAAACAAAGCTTCCTCTCAGCATAACCAATCATTTCATATGCAAAATACCCAACCATACCTCCAGTGAAAGGAGGGAGATGATCAAATCTTGGCGCTTTATAATCCTGTAAAAATCTCCTAAGGATATCATAGGGATCGCCGTCGAACCGCCGTGTTGAGTCGTTCTCGGTTATTGTTACCGTTCCACTGTTACAAGTCACTTGTGCGGTTGGATCGAACCCCAGGAAGGAATATCTTCCCCATGTTTCTCCGCCCTCTACACTTTCTAACAAAAAATACTTATCACTAACCTTTGAAAACTTTCGAAGCAAGGCAATTGGAGTTATAACATCTGCATACAGCTCCATACATATGGGAATCCTGGTATACTCCTTAGCTAAGGCTTCCATCTCATGCAAACTTGGTCGAATCATATACTCTCTCCTTTCTTGATTGGATTATTATTTGAAAAAAAGTAAATAAAAAAAAGCCTCTGTCCTCAAAGGGACAAAAGCTTTTCACTTCTGCGGTACCACCCAATTTGTTGTATTAATAAATACAACCACTCTTCTTGCATACGATCATATGCACCCTTATGATAACGGCTAGGGTCCCCGTAAGCGCCTACTCTCCTAAGATTTTGGGCTTCCCTCACAAGTCCATTCACAATAAATTTTGTAACCGCATTCCCACCCATTAGCGGCTCTCTGTATACATCATTTATTCCTACTTCTCTTGCTCATCGGTTTCTTATATTAAGACGTATTAAACCATATATATTCTACGTTGTCAACAATAAAATGAAATTAATGTAATTATTTACAAATCAAATTAATATTAAAACTAATGATATCTACTAAAGAAATCAATGTTAAAACTAATAATATCTACTAATGAAATTAATATTAAAACTAATGATATCTACTAAAGAAATCAATGTAAAACTAATAATATCTACTAATGAAATTAATGTTAAAACTAATGATATCTACTAATGAAATTAATGTTAAAATAAATACTGCCGCTAGTGATCTCTATACTAACGGCAGTTTGACTCCCGCAGATTTCTCAAAGAAACTGCGTGTTTACCTCTAACTTCTAATATTGTTCAAAACACTCCCGCAGCTTCTTAAGAGCCTTTTTCTCGATTCGGCTAACATAGCTTCGAGAGATGCCCAGCTTATTGGCTATTTCTCTTTGGGTTACTTCTTTTTTGTTGCTTAAGCCATACCGTAAAAAGATAATTTCACGTTCTCTATCGGTTAACACCTTGCCTAACAAGTTATACAGTTTTTTAATGTCATCCTCCAGAACGATATTCTCTACAATATCAACTTCTGGTTCCTCTATGATATCCAACAGATTGATTTCGTTGCCTTCCCGATCGGATCCGATTGGATCATATAGATATACTTCCTTTGACAAACGTTTGCCACTTCGAAGCATCATCAACAATTCGTTATCAATACAGCGGGAGGCATAGGTTGCCAGGCGGATCCCTTTCTCATCATCAAAGGTATCGATGGCTTTAATTAAGCCAATCGTTCCAATCGAAATCAAATCATCTGTTTCCTTATC
>CAYMLE010000103.1:0-10379 GCA_964391115.1 uncultured Herbinix sp.
AAAGATAGTGGGTAGCCTTAAAAATATGAATCATGTTATTGATCAGCTTACTTGTTTGGAGGACTGTAGTATGTTCTATAAGTCAATACTGAAGGAAGCAATCGATCTGAGGAATATGAACAGCCAAAAAAGATATGCTCGTCTGATCGAACAGGCAAAGGAATATATGCAACAAACATTTGCTATGAGTGACCTAACACTGGATAAGGTTGCATCCGTGGTCGATGTCAGCCCCAACTACTTTAGTTCTCTTTTTAATCAGGAATCAGGGATCACCTTTATCGAATATCTTACGAATCTTCGAATGGAGAAAGCAAAGGATTATTTAAGGTGCTCGAGTAAAAAGATAACGGACATTGGCTTCTCGGTAGGATATCTGGATTCCCATTATTTTAGTTACATATTTAAAAAGACACAAAACTGTACACCATCGGAATACAGGCTTCAGGGTAAAGGTGAAGTATGACAAACGATAATAATAGAAAACCAATCAAATATCCCTTAAGGCTGAAGCTTTCGTTGGTAGCTGCTATTATCGTCATTCCTATGATTATTCTATCCGTTTACCAGATTACTGCTCTATATAATTATAGTACGGCATATGATGCAATCGTAAGAAGGATAACCTCAGCGAATAATTACAACTTGAATTTTAAAGAGGAAATGGATGAAAGTATGTATAAGATTGTTGTAGAAGCTGAGACTTTTGAATCCATAGATGATAATGACGACTTTAAGAATCCATATAAGCTGATCGAGGCCGCAAAAGATAACTTTACTAATCTACAGGAGATAACCTCCAGCAGAGATAGTCTGGATTGGATTAAACGTATTCTGCTTAATTTGGCTACCCTAAAGGATAGAATTAATGAAATACGGGACAATTTAAAGCAGACTGGTCACTATGAAGAAAATATTGAAATGCTGGAATCTGATATCTATATTCTGACCGAACTCTTTCAGGAAGAAATCCAGTATTACATTTATTACGAGACTCAGAATTTTGAAGCGATAAGGCTGAGTCTTAATGAGCAAGTAACGAATGTAATCCTTACAATGATAGTGGCGCTATCGTCTATTATTATTGCATCGGTTTTGGTCAACATCCTGGTGACAGATAGTATCACAAAACCGATTCGGATGTTGTGCGATAAGACTGCGATGGTAGCAAAGGGAGATTTTTCTACAAGGATGATATGCGAAAATCATGACGAATTGTCAATCTTATCGGATAGCTTTAATGACATGGCATTTAAGTTGGAGCAGCAGGTTAAAAGCATTCGACTGGAACAGGAAAATCTAAGGTATATGGAATCAAAGCTTTTACAAACACAGATCAATCCTCATTTTTTATATAACACATTAGATACAATCATTTGGTTAATTGAAGGTGATAAGAATAGAGAAGCGATCGATATCGTTGTAGCTCTTTCTGAATTCTTTCGAATTGTTGTGAGCAAGGGGAAAGATTTCATTACGATTCGAGAAGAGGAAATACATACGAAAAGTTATCTTCAGATACAACAGTCACGATATAAAGATATTCTGGATTATGAAATCAATATCCCTGAAACACTGTATGGATATCAGATACTGAAACTGACGTTGCAGCCACTGATTGAAAATTCGTTATATCATGGAATTAAGATGTTAAGAGCGAGAGGAAAGATAACGGTAACAGGTGAATTAATCGATGATGAGGTCATCTGCTTCCATGTAATTGATAATGGTATTGGAATGGACGGAGAGGAGCTAGAGGCGTTAAGAAAAGAAGTTGAAAAGCCAGGTAGCAAGCAGAGTACAGGGTTTGGTCTTGCCAATGTCAATAAACGAATAAAATTAAACTATGGTGACAAGTATGGACTGGATATCAGGAGTATTAAAGGAGAAGGCACCGATATTATAATCAAAATTCCTGCAACACTGGTGGAGAAGGATCGAATTGAGGTGGGATATGAATAAAAAGATAATCATCATATTATGGCTGATCTTTATGGGGGTGACAGTGCTTACGAGCTGCAGTCTTCAGCCTTTAAAAAATATCCATAAGAGTGAAGCGGATCAGTCACAGGATACTGATTCTGATTTGATTATTGTGGGTTTCTCCCAGCTGGGTTCAGAATCAGACTGGCGTACAGCGAATACAAAATCGATTCAGAATGCTCTCATTAAAGAGAATGGATTTTCCTTAATTTATGCAAATGGGAGGCAAAGTCAGGAAAACCAGATCAAGGACCTACGGAGCTTTATCTTTCAGGAGGTAGATTATATTGTAGTGGCACCAGTAACGGAAACTGGATGGGATACGGTACTTATGGAAGCTAAGCAAGCCAATATCCCGGTTATCATTGTGGACCGTATGATTAGTACAGTAGACGATAGCCTTTATGTCGCATGTGTAGGCACGAATAAGTATGAAGAAGGCGTTCAGGCTGGACGGTGGTTGGAAGAATATCTAAGTGAAAAAGCAAATCAAGATAATACGACTGAGGAAAAGCAAGCTTTGCCGAAGGAGACAGAACCCTTGGAGGAGAATGGACAAAGTACGGATCAAATTAACATCGTTGTCCTTGAGGGTACCGTAAATTCTACGGCTCAGATTGGACGTTCCAAAGGATTCGAGGATATCACAAAAAATCATAAGAATTGGAATATTCTAGCCCATGATAGCGGTGATTTTACCAAGGCAAAGGGCAGGGAAGTAATGATGCGATATATAAACGAATTTGATAGTATTGATGTTTTGGTTTCACAAAATGATGATATGACCTTTGGTGCCATAGAGGCCATACAAGAAGCTGGTCTAACCTGTGGGGTAAATGGTGAAATCACAGTTATTTCCTTTGATGCGGTATCAGAAGCTTTTGATATGATGGAAACTGGATTAATTAATGTAGACATTGAATGTAATCCTTTACAAGGACCATTGATTGCTGAGATTATTGAACGGTTGGAACAAGGTGAAACACCTCCTAAGGTATCCTATGTAGAAGGGAAAACATTTGATGCAGAAAATGCCACTATAGATCGCATTGGACGGAATTATTAGATGGTATTATCTCCAAAACGTAAAAAAACAAACGAAATTCATAAGAATCTTAACAAATAATAATTTCGAGTAAATCACAGTAATAATAACTACAAAGACAGGAATAATCTCCGTATTTATCCTCATATATATTTACTATACTTGTACTTACATATAGTAAACTCATATTTTGAGTTCATTTCAATGGAGGAGATATTATGAAGAAATTATTTTCGTTAGTGCTTGTATTAACACTTGCGTTCACGCTTGTGGCATGTGGCAAGAAAGATAGTGAGACTTCAGGAAAATCAGACAAGATTATGGTTGGTGTTGTTCAGACAAACGCGAATGAATCAGATTGGCGTACAGCAAATACAAAATCATTTAATGAGGCCTTTTTGGCAGCAGGATTTGAGACAAAAATGGTATTCGGTGAGGGTGATCATGCAAAACAGATTTCTCAGGCTCAGCAGCTGATCCAAGAAGAAGTTGATTATCTCGTCGTTTTAGGACTTCAATCAGCAGGTTGGGAAGATGTAGCAAAGGCCGCTAAGGAAGCTGAAATCCCCTTTATTATGGCTGATCGTAAGCTTGACTTGACGGAGGATCTCTATACGGCAATGGTATGCTCCGATTTTGAAGCGGAAGGCAATAAGGCTGTTGATTGGTTGAAGAAATCCGCACTCGATGATTATAAGATCGTGGTACTTGGTGGAGACACAGGATCCTCTGCTCAGCTTGGTCGTTCCAAAGCCATTGAAGATGGCGCAAAAGCCAACGGTTGGGAAATAGTATTCAACCAAAATATGAAGGGTTGGGATGAAACTCTTGCTAAACAGGCAGTTGCTGATCTAATCGCTTCCGGTACTAAATTCACCGTTATCTATGCTGAGAACGATAACATGGCTCGTGGTGCTTGTGATGCTATGGATGCAGTCGGTATTACATATGGTAAAGACGGCGATGTAAAAGTTATCGCTTTTGATGCAAACCAATGGGCTCTTGAGAAGGTTCTTGCAGGAGAATTTAACCTTGATGTAGAGTGTAACCCTCTTCATGGACCACGTATCGTAAAACTGATCAATCAACTTGAGGCTGGAGAGAATGTTGAGAAGAACGCCTATGTTGATGAGGAAATGTTTGATTGTGACACGATTACAAAAGCAATTGTTGATGCTCGTAGTTATTAAGTATTAGTTCAATATAGGTCCAACATTTTCATAAGGTATCGAATAAGAGATTAAGCAAGATGCGTGGCGCCGAGTATGTGGATATTGTCTGCATATCTTGTCACCACGCATTTCTCAAATGGTTTTAATGATAGGATTATCGCAGGAGATCGTATCGGAAGGAGGTTTGGATATTATTACTATGCAAGGTACAGTTCTTACAATGAAAAATATAGGTAAAAGTTTTCCCGGCGTACGGGCTTTACATAATGTAGATTTTAATCTATGCGAAGGGGAAATCCACGCTTTAATGGGTGAAAATGGTGCTGGTAAGTCCACCTTAATCAAGGTTTTAACAGGAGTTTATTCGAAGGAATCTGGTGAGATTTTTATGAAAGGAGTTGATAAGCCAGTTCATATCAAGTCACCTCAGGAGGCTCAAAAGTTCGGAATAAGCACCGTGTATCAGGAGATAACCTTGTGCCCGAACCTTACGGTTGCCGAAAATCTATTTATTGGTAGATCCAACGATTTATTCGTTGATTGGAAGAAGTATAACAGTAGGGCAGAAAGTATTCTGGGAGGTCTCGGGATACCGGCAAAACCAACGCAACAATTATCAAGCTGCTCCATTGCCGTTCAGCAGATGGTTGCGATTGCCCGTGCTGTGGATATGGACTGTAAGGTGTTGATACTTGACGAGCCCACCTCATCCTTGGATGAACAGGAGGTTACCAAGCTATTTGCTCTGATGCGTGAACTAAAGGGCAGAGGAGTAGGTATTATATTTGTCACCCATTTCATTGATCAGGTTTATGCGATATGTGATAAAATTACAGTTTTGCGAAATGGAGAACTAGTCGGTGAATACCTAATTAAGGATTTACCCCGAGTAGAACTTGTGGCCAAAATGATGGGCAAGGAGCTTGGTAATCTGGCTGATATTCGTAATGAAGGGCAATCATACAAGAACGATTCGAGAGAAGTAATAATTGAAACGAAGGGACTTTCAAGCAATTCTGGAATTAAGCCATTTAATTTTACCACTTATAAAGGTGAGGTTACAGGTTTTGCAGGCTTGCTTGGTTCTGGGCGCAGCGAGTGTGTCCGTGCAATATTCGGCGCTGACAAGGTTTTAAAAGGCAAATTAAGAATTAAAGGTGAGAATGTCAATATTACCTCTCCAATGAAAGCCATGAAGAAAGGAATCGGATATCTTCCAGAGGATCGAAAGCAGGATGGGATTATTGGTGATCTGTCCGTCCGCGATAATATCATACTTGCACTACAGGCAATGAGAGGCTTCTTTCGACCTTTCACAAAGACACAGGCGCAAGCATTTGCAGATGAGTATATCCGCTTACTCGGTATAAAAACCCCTTCTGCAGATACTCCCATCAACTCATTGTCCGGAGGGAATCAGCAAAAGGTAATTCTTGCTCGCTGGCTACTCACGCATCCCGATTATCTTATTCTTGACGAGCCAACCCGTGGAATTGATATTGGTACGAAGGTAGAGATTCAGAAGCTGGTGCTAAAGCTTGCTTCTGAGGGTATGAGTATCACATTTATCTCAGCAGAGATTGAGGAGATGCTACGCACCTGTTCAAGATTGATTGTTATGCGCGACCTTAATGTTGTTGGTGAGTTAAAGGATGATGATATTACACAAGATAAAATAATGTATACCATAGCGGGGGGAGTAAGTCGAGATGACCAAAATCAGTAAAAAACTTGATACATACTATAACGCGTCGGTTATGAAAGCAGTGATCAGGCACCGATTGTTTATCCCTATTGCATTTCTAACCTTTCTATTATTGATCAATGTGTTTATCAATCCGGGTTTTCTGAAAATTAGTTTGGGCAGAGACAGTGTCGGTAATCCAGTATTGATAGGGAATATAATCAATATCCTTAATAACGCAACGGAGCTTGTTATTCTGGCAATTGGAATGACACTAGTTACGGCCTCATCCAGAGGTCAGGATATTAGTGTAGGAGCTACGATTGCCATAGTAGGTGGTGTGATTATGCGAGTACTGTGTGGGAATGAAACACAACCTGTCGAGTTGCATGCGCCGATCATCGTGGCACTTTTACTTGGTTGCCTCGCTGGGATGGCTTGCGGAGCATTTAATGGTATTCTCGTTTCAAAGCTTAATATACAGCCAATGGTAGCAACGCTCATACTCTTTACAGCAGGTCGGTCGATCGGTTCAATGGCTATGGGTGGGCTCAAGCCAAAAGCGGTGGCCTCATTTGGATATTACGGTAACTTTATACCAGGATTTCCAATTCCAACACCGATACTTATTACGGTCGCGGTTATTGCAGTAATGGTCTTGGCACTGAAAAAAACCAATCTTGGCTTGTACACTCAAGCAGTTGGTATCAATGATAAATCTTCTAGGCTGAATGGTCTAAATCCTACGTTAATCAAGTTTTCTACTTTTATAATATTGGGTCTATGTGTGGGTATTGCGGGATTCGTTCAATCAAGTAGGGTGCAGACAGTAAATCCATATACGATAGTGCCTAGCATTGAAATGGATGTTATCTTAGCAGTCGCTCTAGGTGGCAATTCACTCGGCGGTGGCAAATTGAATTTCACTGGTTCAATAATCGGAGCGTATACTATCCAGACCCTAACCTCTATGTTGACTACGCTTAATGTCAATACAAACGCCGTTCCAGTATTTAAAGCCGTGATAATTATTATTCTCGTAGCCATCCAAACACCGACGGTAAAGAGTCTACTAAATAAGAGAGTCATAATATCAAAATTATCTACTGGCAATGGAAAGGGGCGTAGTGTGAATTAAAATTCACACTTAGAAGTTTGTGCGTGGCACAAACTAAATCAAAGGGTAGGTATGCTAGAGGTGCCGTGAAAAGCGGTAGTATGGGAGGATAATATGTCATTTTTGAACAAAACTCAAAGTACCCACAATAACACAGATGTTATTCAGAGCAAGTCCAAACGAATGGTGTCTTTGACTGATTCAGCGTTCTTGCTGACAATTACAGTTTCATTATTTATTGTAATCTATGGACTATCCATTGTATTCCTTGGAGATAAGGGTTTCAGCAAGATCCAGATGTTTTTCAATCTTTTTAACGAAAATGCTGCTTTAATTGTAATCGCTTGCGGACTTACAATTGTTATGATAACCGGTAGTATTGATATCTCCGTAGGTGGTTCCACCGCACTTATTTGTACAGCATGTATTGTGTGTCTTAACAATTATGGCTTCAACTTTGTTACAACTTTAATTTTAGCCCTGGTGATTGGTCTTACCTTTGGCGCGGTTCAAGGGTTTCTTATCGCGTATCTAGAAATGCAGCCCTTTATTGTTACCCTTGCGGGAATGTTTTTAGGTCGCGGTTTCGTTGCTCTAATCGAAGTTAATCAAATACAGGTTGATAACCCGGGGTTTGAGATGCTGTCAAGTTCACGAATACAAATTCCCTTTTTAGGCGATGTCAATCGGAAGGGTGTTTTCATTCAGTCAAAGCTGGAATATGGAGTTATCATAGCAATCCTTATCGTCTGTCTCATGTTTTGGCTACTTGGGAAGACCCGACTTGGGCGTAGCTTTTATGCTGTGGGTGGGAATGCACAAAGTGCTCTGATGCTTGGTATAAACGTCAAACGAACTAGATTTTATGCCCATTTGCTATGTGGCTTGCTAGCAGGTGTCGGTGGGTTTCTATACCTTTTCCACACCCGGTCTGGATCGGTTCAACAAGCAACTGGTCTTGAAATGGACGCGATTGCAGCGTCTATTATTGGTGGAACACTGCTAACCGGTGGGGTAGGTAATATCTTTGGTACTCTATTTGGCGTATTAACAAGTGGAATTGTATTGTTGGTTGTTACTGCTATAGGTAGTCAGGATCCTTGGTGGCCGCAGATCACACGGGCTGCCATGCTTTGCTTCTTTATTGTACTCCAGAGTGTAATATGCTCGCGAAAGAAGGCCTAGAAGCTTGGAGTAAGAAGCTAAATAATCTCGTATATAATGAGGTAGATAAGCACTTTTCGTTGCTTAATTGTAGTATTTAGATATAATAATAGACAAGGGTACATATTAAAAATATATATTAAGAGATATTCTTGATTATATCACTATGTTTTCTTGTTTATTTTACTTCAGGAATAATACGAAATTATTATTAGGAGGATGACATTATGAATTACCATGTTCGAAAAAACGGAAGTGATCGAAATCCCGGAACAGAAGACCAACCATTTTTGACGATTAGTAAGGCCGCTTATGTGGCTAAGCCAGGAGATATTATTACGGTTCATGAAGGAGTGTATCGCGAATGGGTAAGCCCTAAAAGCGGTGGAACCTCAGCACAGCGGATTACCTATCAAGCGGCCGAAGGTGAAAATGTAATTATAACTGGTTCCGAAGTGATTACGGACTGGGAAAAAGATGGGGACATTTGGAAAACAGAGATTGACAACAAGTTTTTTGGCAATTTTAATCCCTATAGTGAAGATTTGTTTGGGGATTGGCTTTTTACAAGAGACAGGGTTTTTCACTTAGGTGAGGTTTATCTGGATGGGCACTCGATGTATGAGGCGGTTTCTATCGACACGGTACGTAATCCTATTCGGTCGGAAACATCGCTGGAGCCGGAGTTCTCGGTATATGCATGGTATCCTGAAGTTGACGATAATAAGACTACGATTTATGCTAATTTTCAAGGAGAAGATCCGACAAAAGGAAACGTTGAGATCAATGTGCGTCGTTTCTGTTTCTGGCCTGAAAATCCTGGCCGTAACTATATTACTGTTCGAGGGTTTACGATGAAACAGGCCGCTACACAGTGGGCACCCCCAACCGCATTACAGGAAGGTCTGATTGGACCTCACTGGAGTAAGGGTTGGATTATTGAAGATAATATAGTCAGCGATTCTCGTTGTAGTGGTATTAGTCTTGGAAAAGAAGAGAGCACCGGACAGAATGAATGGATGAACATCTTTACCAAGATGGGTCATCAGAGAGAGCAAGAGGTTATCTTTAGGGCTCTGAACAATGGTTGGAACAAGGATAATATCGGTAGTCACATTGTTCGTAATAATCATATATATAACTGTGGGCAAACTGGTATTGTTGGACATCTTGGCTGTGTATTTAGCCTGATTGAGAACAATCATATACATCACATAAGACACAAGAGAGAATTTGAAGGTGCTGAGGTTGGAGGAATCAAGCTTCATGCCGCAATCGATACGATTATACAAAATAATGTGATTCATGACTCTTTTCGTGGTGTTTGGTTAGATTGGCAGGCACAGGGAACTCGTGTATGCAATAACGTTATGTTTGGAAATGATAGTGAGGATATCTTGGTTGAAGTAAGCCATGGACCCACTATGATAGATCATAATTTATTACTGTCCAGTCATTCGTTCAAAACCCTTAGCCATAGTTGTGCCCTTGTCCATAACCTCATGACCGGAACCATATCCACTGGAAATGAATTGAATCGGCATACGCCATACCATGTTCCCCATAGTACTTCAATTGCTGGAATGACCAGGTTTACAGGCGGAGATGACCGTTATTACAATAATGTATTCCTCCGGGAGAAAGGCGACACACGGTCGAATGAACCATATCAGGAAAGCTTTTTTGGCAACAATAAATTAACGCCAGAAGAGATAACCCCCTTCTCCGGTGCATTTATGTCCTATCCTGTTGGTACAGCTGTTTATAACAACTGTCCAGGGCAGGAGGATGAGAAGCCCTGGGAAAGAATACGCAAAATGTTTGCTTCCGGTGCTCAGCCTCCAAAACCGCAACCGGAAAAAACCGGTGAGGATGACGATACCGAAGCAGCGAAACCGGCATATGCAAGCCTTTCCAATCCCGATCCGCTTGCCGTTTATATTGAAAACAATGTCTACTTCAATAAAGCACTTGCCTACAAAAAGGAAAAGAGTCCAAAATTATATGATGATTCAGGCATTGAATACACCATTGACCGGGAAAATGATAAGGTTGTTATTGATATAACAAACCCTGGAATGCTGATCGATAGTGCAGCTAATATTATCACAACCGATCTACTTGGAGCTGGATTCCAAACTGAGCAGCTTTTTGAACAACCGGATGGAACACCCTATCGCTTTGATACGGATTTCTTTGGAACTTCCCGTGGTA